>JAJFKD010000142.1 GCA_021773405.1 Porticoccus sp. | reverse complement strand
TTCGTCAGCATAAAACCCTGCAAATGGATCGTTTTCTTCTGCTGCTGCATCCGCTGTAGTATCAGCCTCTTCATCAGCATAGAACCCTGCAAACGGGTCATTTTCTTCTTCTATTGTTTCGGCTTCACTCTTAGAGCCTTCAGGACCTTCGTCGCTATCGGCATACATACCAGCAAAGGGGTCGCCGTATGGGTCATCTGCTTTTTCTGCGACATCATCTTCGCCGCTATTTTCATAGGCGCCAGCAAAGGGGTCACCATAAGGATCATCAACAGGTTCTGATTCTTCTGCTTCTACTTCATTAATGAGTTCATCAAAACTAACGGTGCCCTCATCGACTAACTGAGGGGGGGCATCCAGAATAATATCGAAAGGTGTTGTGCCCCCCAGCTTGGCATCGATTACTGACAGCCCTTGATAAATTTCAGTATTGGAGCGGAAGTAATCAATAAAGCGGTTTTCTACTTTGAGCTGACTAATACCCCAGGCACTCACAATAGCTGCCAATAACGCGAGGCCAATTACCAGGCCACCATGCTTTTCGGTAAAGCGTGAGAAATAGAGAGTATAGACGGCCGAGTTATCACCTTTGTCATTGTTGGCACCTTTGCCGAAGATCATCATTCCGGCAGGAATAATGATAAAGGCGAGAACCAGTGCGAGAACAATACCAATGGTCATCATCCAGCCAAAGTCGATCACCGGGCGAATGTCACTGACCACGAGGGAAACAAAGGCAACGATGGTGGTGAGTACGGTATAGAGGCAGGGACGCGCCATGTAGTTAACGGTATCGCGAACCAAGTCGAATTGGTCTTTGTCAGGGAATTCACGGTGCAGTTCACGGTAGCGAACGATTAAGTGAATGGTCAGTGCCAGTGTGATAATTAATAGCAGCGATACGAAATTAGAGGAGATGACGGTTAGGCGCCAGTCAATCCAACTGAGATAGCCGAGGATAATTTCCACAGACAGAACACAGGTGACCAAAGGTAGTAAAACCCAACGGAACTGACGGAAAATAATGGCCAGGGTGATAATGATGAAGAGTACGATACCGGTACCAAATACATTCAAATCACTCTTAATAAAGTCCACCATATCGGCGGTGATCATACTTGGACCGCCGAGGAAGACTTCGGCTCGATCTTTAAATTTGAACATTTTTTCGCGAATTTCAGCGACACGGGCATGTTCTTCAGCAGCTTTTATGGTGCGGTAGTCCAGGAATTCTTGGCTGATTTGTTCGAGTTCAGTCGTCTCTTCTAGTGATAGTCCTTCTGTATCTCGCTTTATTCGTAGGGTGTCGCGATGGTTGACTAGATCTAGATATTTTTTATCCAATTCCATAACAGCGAGAAGGGCGGTAGTTTGGCCATCTTTGCTGAGGATCAGGTCGCGGTAAATAGGGCTTTCAAGGAATTCTGTTTTCGCCATACTGCGGTCGGTGTCTTCTTGAAGCAGAGTGCGAGGGGCTTCTTTCAGTTTGGTAACAGAGACTTTAGGGCTGTAAAGCAAAGGGACATCCAGCATGGAGGTGACAGTCTCAACGCCTTTAATACCTGTTAGTTCATCGCGAATTTCAGCCAGGGTATTTAAGTTTTCATCGTCAAACAAATCACCTTTATAGGGGGTGTAAGTGACAACGAGAAAGTCACTGCTGCCGTAGCGTTGTAGTGATTCTCGGAAATAGGCTAGTGATGTATCGTTCTCTAGGGTGAGAGAGTCGGCAGAGGCATCCAATTTAAAGTTTGGCAGGCCAAATGCCATCGCTATTGCAACAATAATTACTGCAATGATGGAGGCCACGGGGTGACGCAAAATTAGTTTTTCATAGATCCCCAACAACCGTTCAGACATCTGGCTATCCCTCTTATTTTTTTATTATGAAGTCGCGCATTATGACAGAAGAGAAGAGGTCAGTACTATAGTGGTTATTAGTAGAGCTCTGCGGAGGTTACAGGGGCAATAGAGCCTCAGTTTAGCTGTCAGAATGGCCTAGTGAGCGATCGGGGTCTATGCAGTCCCGTACCCTTTGTTTGAGTACTTTGGCTTCAGGAAACCCGCCATCACGTTTACGTTCCCAAATTATTTGATGATCTATTCTGATTTCAAAAAAGCCACTTTGTTCCGAAGGCTTTAATGCGACCTCATCTAAATCATTTTCAAAGGTTGAGAGTAATTCTTGGGCCAGCCAGGCGGATCTTAGTAGCCAATTGCATCGAGGGCAGTAGTGGATCGTAATTTGCGGTTTTTTTCGCATAACATGTTCCTGAGTTCTTTAGCTTTTCTAGGCGCTAGGACTTTCTCATTGATAACCCATCTCGAATATTGAGCCCCATTAGAGTTAGGTTGGTGGCTCCTGCCAGGAGTTCAATCCCCTGCACAGTATAAAAGGTAACATCGAATTCACCCGCAGAGGCTTTGATGGCCAAAAATATTGCCGAAGGGAGAAGAATGGTCAGGCCGTTAAGGGCAATAAACGGCATGCGCGTTTTCTTGCGTAAAATAGTTGGGTATGAGCTGTCCCCTGCCAACGATATGCCAGAACCACCAGCAATGGCCATGGAAGGAATTAGAATGATCATTCCCCAGAGAATACCCTCTTTGAGGGAAGCGATGGCGGCTTCTGAACCAAAGAGTTCGACAGTTACTGTTGAGGTCCAAAAAATGGCAATGGTGAGAAATCCTAAACAGCCAGCAGCGGCGTGAATTTTTGTTTTCATGATAATCCTCCATGGATAGGGTGTTGGTACAGTACGGTTAGACACTCATCAATCTACGCAGTGACCTTTAACGGCAAGCTTTTTAAATAAGTGGGGAGCGGCTACGGCACTGTCAGGGTATTGTGCAATACGTTTTTGGAATTCAGGGTTGGTAAAGGCATCGCGGAAGCTCTCGACACTTTCCCATATGGCATAATTGATAAAGGTACTGCTACCACCAATGCCCTTATGCAGTTGGGTTGAAATGTAGCCGGGTTGAGCCTTCATAAAGTCAGCATCGTGGGACCAGGAAGCCAATAATGCCTCTTCATCGGAAGGATCGATGGTGAAGACATTGATCAGTACTACTGATCCATCTTCATTAGTTTGTAATTGATCGACAATACTGACTTTATTATCGAGTTCTTTGAATTTGGGCATGTGTTATCTCCTTAACAATTAATGGTCTTGTTCCAATTGAGTACGGGTTTTTTTCAACAGGTTGAGTGCCTGATGAATGGTTCGTTCATTGAGGCCTTCTGAAAGTTGGTTTACCCAGGCAATTTGGGCTTGGTCAATCTTGGCCATTACGGTTTTTCCTGCTGCGGTGATAGCGATCAGGGGTGCACGTTTGTGGTCACGATTATCTAACAACGTTACCATATCGAGCTGTTTCAGGTCGTTAACAATACGCTGAACACCCTGCCGGGTGAGGCCCATACGGCGAGCTATTTGGGCCACTGTCAGGGGTTGTTCTACCAGGTCAATAGCGCCCATCACTTGCCACCGCGCGCTAGTCAGGCCAAAGGGCTTGGTGATACTGTTTCCGGCAGCTAACAATTCACCGTTGATTTGAAAAATTTCCAAAATAAATTGTGTGAGGGCTTTGCCTTCTTCTGTTCGTTTATTCATGTTTGTATATTGTCGATTTGACAGTATATTGTCAAATATAGGTTTCATGTCAACGAATTCTAGGTTGGCGCGTTAACTTCTACATTGATTAAATTAGGGAGTATGGAAACATGAAAAATCTTGCTTTGTTTATGTTGGTTGGGGCTATTGCTATTGGATACAACAATCCTGCTGATGCCGCACCTGGACACCGTGATCATCGAGACCATCACACTAGCCATAACAACCACAATCGCCATTCGCACAAGGTATTGCCAAAGGCACACCATAAGATAGTTCATCGGGGAGCCCCCTATTTTTATACTGGTGGTCGTTTTTACCATCATAAGAATGGTGTTTATGTCTCTATCGTTGCGCCTCTTGGTGCCATAGTACCTGCGCTTCCCAATGGTTATGTTTCCATTGGTGTGGGTTCTAACCGCTATTTCCATTTTGGTGACGTGTATTATCGCCACGCTCCGACCGGTTATGTGGTTATTGAGAAGCCTGTGGGAGTATCAACTGAAAGTGCAGAGAAAAAAGTTTCAGCAGGTTCGGATAAGCTGATTATTTACCCTGCGGCAGGTCAAAATGATAAGCAAAAAAGCCGTGATAAATATGAATGTCATGAGTGGGCAAGTAGTGAGACCCGCTATGATCCTATCAACTCTGATTCTGATGATGTGCTGAAAGCTGATTACCAACGGGCGATGAGTGCTTGCCTTGAAGCCAGAAATTACGTTGTTAAGTAAACATCCATTATGGGTATGGCGGTATGGATAGTTATGTGTGGTTGAGTGGACATGGGGTAAACTTCTCATTTCAACAGTTTGTATAAGAACCGTCATATGAAAGGTGTCATTCTCGATGCAAATAGCCTGGGTTCGGGAGATATAGATCTTGGCCCAATTACTGGATTGCCCCTTAACTGGGAAATTTATGGCACCAGTCAGCCTGAAGACGTCGTTGATCGTATTGCCGATGCAGAGGTTGTGTTAACTAACAAAGCGCCGATAGGGGAAGCGGAACTATCGGCTGCCACTGGGCTTAAATATATTGGTGTGCTGGCGACAGGCACCAACGTGATTGATCTTAATGCCGCTAAAGCCAAAGACGTGGTAGTAACGAATGTAGTGGGTTATGGAACAGCTTCTGTGGTGCAGCATACGTGGGCGCTGATTCTTGCATTGACAACAAAATTACCGGATTACAATGTGGCCGCTCTCGATGGCTGTTGGTCAGAAAGTCCATTCTTCTGCTTATTGGATTTTCCGGTCAATGAGTTGTCGGGAAAGACATTGGGAATTGTTGGTTATGGGCAGTTGGGTCAGAAGGTGGCTGATATCGGTCGTGCTTTTGGTATGGATATTCAGGTGGCGGCATTGCCCTGGCGGCACAGTGACAGCACAGATCGAATACCCTTTGATAAATTGCTGGCGGAGGCGGATGTGATCAGTTTGCACTGCCCATTGACCGAGGAAACCCGCAACCTGATTGGTCGTAAGCAATTAGCCATGATGAAAAATTCTGCACTACTGGTGAATTGTGCCCGTGGTGGCATTGTAGACGAGCAGGCATTAGTTGAAGCCCTGGAAGATAGTGTGATTGCTGGCGCTGGAGCGGATGTGTTGACCGAAGAACCGCCTAAAAATGGCAACCCCCTGTTGAACCCAGAAATTCCCAACTTAATCGTCACTCCCCACAGTGCTTGGGTGGCAAGAGAGTCTCGTCAGCGATTAATAGTCCAAGTGGCGGAAAATATTAAGGCATTTTTGGCGGGTGAGCCAAGTAATGTAGTAAAAGGATAGAGCAGCTATGTTAGGACTAATTCAACGAGTGATCCATGCCAGTGTTGAAGTAGATGGCGAGGTTTTTGGTGATATAGGTCGAGGTATTTTATTGCTGCTGGGTGTACAGCGGGAAGATACAGAAGAGTCGGCTAAAAAATTATTGCACAAAGTGATGCATTATCGAATTTTCCCTGATGAAAATGACAAGATGAATTTGAACGTGCAGCAGGCTGGGGGTGGTTTACTGGTAGTCTCTCAATTTACTTTGGCGGCAGATACCCGAAAAGGATTGAGGCCAAGTTTTACCACTTC
>JAJFKD010000141.1 GCA_021773405.1 Porticoccus sp. | reverse complement strand
GCGGTAGGGCTGCATTAAATCCAGAGGGCGCAATAGACCATACAATCCCGATAAAATTCGAAGGTGATTTTGTGCCCAATTCAATTGGCCCCCGGATAAACTCTCTGCATCCAGACCGGTATAAACATCGCCCTTGAAAGCAAGCACCGACTGTTTGGCATTGTCCGGTGTAAATTCGGACTGCCAATTAAGGTAGCGGCCAAAATTTAGGTCGCCTAATTTGGCACTAATGCCCATTAGATCAGAGACTTCTGGTGGAGAAAGCTGTCTAAGTTCTTCAATGAGCTCTGCGGAATCATCCAAATAATCCGGCAGGCTATGGCGCGAAATAGTCGATGGGGTTTCATAATCCAATGTTTTTGCTGGAGAAATAACGACTAACATGAGTACACCTTTGCTCCTATATGGTTTTCTGTTAAATGATGATTACCGTAATTTAGTGCTATCAGCTTGTAATCAGAGGTTGTTGAAATCAACCAATCTGAAGCTAAACCGTTTACACCTATATGATGTTCATTATACTCGTTTCAATATTACCCGCCTGATAAGGATTTTCCATGAATCGGATGCTTAAACTGCCTGTTGCCATTATTACGTTATGTTGCGTATTAACAGGCTGTTCAGTAAACCCTGTGACTGGTGCAACAGAATTTTCACTGATGTCTCCCGAAAAAGAAGTTGCCATTGGTACCAGCAATTATGGGCCCAGCCAACAATCACAAGGCGGGCGCTACTATATTGACCCTGATCTTCAGGTTTATATCAGTGGCATCGGAAAAAAACTGGCAGCAGCCAGTCAGCGTCCAAACCTACCCTACGAATTTGTGGTGCTAAACAACTCCACCCCCAACGCCTGGGCACTGCCTGGCGGTAAAATTGCCGTTAATCGTGGCCTATTACTTCATTTAGATGATGAATCTGAGCTTGCTGCGGTACTTGGGCATGAAATTGTCCACGCAGCTGCCCGACACAGTGCCGCACAAATGACACGTGGTACTTTTATTGGCTTAGGTGCCGCCGCTGTTGGAGCTTTAGGTAGTTCTTATGGACTTGGAGAGGTCGGTAATCAGGCGGCCCAAATGGGCGCCGCTGCCTGGATGGCAAAATATGGTCGCAGTGATGAATTAGAGGCTGATGCCTATGGTATGGAATACCTCGCAAAAACAGGCTACGACCCCTATGGCGGAGTTAGGGTGCAAGAGGCATTTGTAAAACTAAGTGAAGGTCGCCAACAGGACTTTTTAAGTGGACTGTTTGCCAGTCATCCGCCTTCCCAAGAGCGCGTCGATGCGAACCGTATCAAAGCCGCAACCATGCCCAAAGGCGCCAGACATAGAGATCGATATCAACGCAAGATCGCGCAACTTAAAAGGGATAAACCTGCCTATGATGCCGAGGCAGAAGCCATAAAAGCACTCAATGCTAAAAACCCCAAAAACGCATTGGCTCAATTGGATAAAGCCATAAGAATTCAACCTAATGAGAGTTCATTTTGGGAGCTTCGTGGCCACGCCTGGGAAATGAGTAAAAACCCAACCAATGCTGAAAAAGCATTTACCACTGCTATAGGTAAAAACCCTGATCTTTTCAGCCCTTATCTCTATCGGGGTATTATTCGCTTTGAACAGGGTAAAAAATCAGGTGCCAAATCTGATTTAGAAAAAAGCCACTCACTGCTACCAACACCGCCTTCCAGCTATTTTTTGGGTGAAATCGCATTAGAAAGTGGCGACAAACAAGGTGCGATCAAGTATTTCCAAACGGCCGCACAGGGTAGTGGGGAAATTGCTAAAAATGCTGCTGCAAAGCTGGCTGTTCTCGAGCTTGCAACAGCTCCTTATAAGTATGTATTGAGTAGAATCTCTCTCGGCGATGACGGCTATATGAGAATAACAGTGAAAAATAACAGCCCTGTCACCGTGACAAATGTGGAATTACAGTTGTCAGAAATGGCCAATGCATTTCTAGTGGGTAGCAGCTCCACCCTTAAAGGGCCCGCCCAACTTAAATCTGGGCAGCAAGCCACGATTAAAACCCGGATCGGCCCTTTTAATGAGACGGCTGAAATTGCCAAATACCGTATTAAGGTTTCCAGGGTTCAAGTGCCTGAACAATCTTAGGGAACCTCTGAAAAACTGGCCAACCAGTAATTTTCTGAGGTTATACGCTGAGCCTGTCTGTAAGGAATTGCATACAGGCTCGAACCCTGGCATTACCCCTGTAATCTGGATGTGTTAGCAGCCATATATCTGAGGAAAACGATGCTTCTTTTTGCTCCCCTCTTTTATGGTCTGCCTTTATCTGCCCAACCAATTGCAATCCTTCAGCCACATCAGCGGGCAATAGAGCCACACCCACGCCTTGCCTTGCCAAAGCAGCCATTGCCATGAACGTGTTAGTCCGCACAACGATGTTTAATTTCTCCTTATGCTTTTCAAGCCACTGCATTGACTTAATGCGTAATAATCCTCTGTCAGGGCCAATTAACGGATAACTTGCTAATTGACGAAGACCAAATGATCCCATTGGCTTTTTGAAAAACTCAGGACTGCCATAAAGGTTCCAAGGCATGGTAAAAAGCTTTCTTCCTATCAGGTGTTCAGGTGGAGAAGAGGTTGAGCGTATGGCTATATCAGCCTCGAGGCGAGAAAGGTTAAAATCATCCCCGCTGGCTAGCAACTCTATATCGATACCCGGATATATCGCTCTAAACTCTGCTATCAGGGGCGGCAAACTGTAACAAGCAAAACCATCAGGAGCGGTAATACGTATTGTCCCTTTAAGGGTTTGATCGCCCCCGACAATTAACCGGTCCACCTCATCAATTGCTGTGGTTATCTGCTCAGTCCTAGCAACAAGCGCTTCCCCAGACCCCGTTAAAATATATCGAGCATCCCTACGCTCGAACAAACGAACCCCAAGCTTTGTTTCCAATGTGTTGATACGTCGAAATACCGTTGAATGGTTTACACCTAGGCGCTTACAAGCACCGTTCAACGTTCCCGCCTCAGCAATGGCATGGAAATAACGCAGGTCATCCCAATTATGCACGTCCTATAGCCTACCCTTGTTTAAACCTTTAATTTGCATTTATGCAAACATAGATTTCAATTATTGATGATTTTATTTCGAAATTGCAATAGCCATACTTTCCGATATCAAATTAATCCAATAAGGAGCACATCATGAACAACTACTCTGATTACGGCACAGCACTATTACGCATCAGTCTGGGTATCATCTTTATCGCCCACAGCCTTTACTTAAAATTAGTCGTTTTTACCCTTCCTGGCACCG
>JAJFKD010000015.1 GCA_021773405.1 Porticoccus sp. | reverse complement strand
ACATCATCGGCTTGCTGTTTTAACCAAGCTTTAACTTTTGGCTCAAAGGCAAAACAATGGCTACAGCCGTACCAAAAGACCTCAACAACCTCTACTTTTGAAGGATCACTAGTTGAAACGGCTTCTGGTAATACCTCATATTGAAGGCCCGCTTTATAAGGCTCTTCTGCCTGGCACGCTGCCAAAGGCAAAAAGGCCACAATAAACAGTAAGGATGATAATAAACGATTCATCAATTTATCCCTTTGAAGTTGATGTTGTTAGCTGTACGTAGACAGTTTTACTGACAAGTTTCTGAGAAAGGGGTTCCCAAATAACAGGCTCTAAATAAATATTTCCTATTACAAGGATACCTAACTACAGACATAAAAAAAGCGGCATAAGCCGCTTTTTTTACAGCGAGCTAATTACTTCAAACCAGCTATAAAGTTCGATACCGCTTCAATTTCAATGTCACTCATATGAGCAGCTACGCCACGCATAGTTTTAGTGTCACCATCATTGGTACGAGCCATATCACTTTCTGGCTCGTGGGCACCCGTACGGAATGCACGTAATTGCTTAGCCGTATATTGAGAGAACTGGCCACCCAGTGCTGGATAACCTGCAGGTGCATTGCCATTACCAGAAGGTGAATGACAGCCTGTACATGAAGGAACACCTGTTTCAGGGTTGCCGCCACGATATAAAGTTTCACCACGATCTAAGTTTTCTTCTTTAGCACCAGCCATTTGAATCGATTTGGACGCATAAAATGCAGAGATGTCTGCCAAATCCTGATCAGAGAACGCATTCAGCATTCCTGTCATTTCTGCCACTTTACGGCTACCTGACTTAATATCATCCATCTGCTTGATCAGGTACTTCTCACCTTGACCTGCCAGTTTTGGAAAATTAGCTACAGCACTGTTGCCATCAGCACCATGACAACCTGCGCACATTGCTGTTTTGGCTTGTCCTGCAGCGGCATCGCCTTCTGCAAAAACAAGGGAAGAAGCCATGGTAAAACCCAACACCGCAGCAAATCCTAGAATCATTTTTTTCATTGGTTAATCCGCTCTCTGCATTCCGCTACAATATAAAAACTTTATATAAAAATTGGTATTGCCTTATAAAAAGCCGGGGCATTATATACTAACTCTACCCCGATCTTAATAGGTGAAACGATGAATCCCCAACCTTAATAGGTGAAACTACAAATCAGTAGGGCTATGCAGAACTATAAATTACTGACATTGTGAACCTGAACAATCACACTATTAGCCCAAATATCGCTGCTCAGAACATTGATACACCCAAATATAGCTACCCAAACAAGGCCTTTCATGTCGGACTCAATTGCATTTACCAAAGCACAGTTTTTAATTAGCGCGCCATCAATAAAACAGTGCCCGGAGGATACCGGTAGAGAAGTGGCCTTTGCCGGACGATCTAATGCAGGTAAATCCAGTGCGATTAACTCCCTAACAGACAATGCCAAACTTGCACGCACCAGTAAAACACCTGGGCGTACACAATTACTAAACTTTTTTTCCCTCAGCGAAGATTGCCGTTTAGTAGATCTTCCCGGTTATGGCTTCGCAAAAGTACCTAAAGCCACGAAACAAGCTTGGGATCGTAATTTGGCCGGTTATCTTCAAGAGAGACAATCACTTCAGGGGCTTGTTATGTTAATGGATATCCGCCACCCGCTTCAGCAATATGACTGGCAAATGATTCGCTGGGCATCAGAATCGGAAATGCCAGTACATTTATTACTAACTAAGGCAGACAAGTTAAAGAGAGGTCCGGCAAAAAGCACCCTTTTACAGGTTCAGCGAGAGCTGGAGAATGAAGGTTTAAGCGAGAATATATCGATTCAAACATTCTCTTCGTTAAAGAAAGAAGGCTTAAAAGAACTCAAAAAGCAATTACTAACATGGCTTAACGCCCCTGAATAGCCCGCCCTAGCTAGTTTTTCCTATAAATTCCACACAAAAAAAACCCTAACTATCGGGGGTAGTTAGGGCTGACTTTGCTGTTGCTTGGAGAAAAAAGCTTTGCATTTACTTTGGGGAGAAAATAGCAATGTTGCTTATGTGATAGTTAGTCCACTGCTTTTGCAGAAAGTTTCATTTATTTTCAAAATAATTAAATTTTATTTTTTAACGGACAAAAAAAACCCTAACCATATGGATTAGGGCTTGCTTTGCTGTTGCTTGGGAGGGGATTCTCAAGCTTTGCATCTAGTTTGGGGAGAAAGCAGCAATATCGCTTGCGTTATATTAGTCAGCTGCACCCAGAGAAAGTTCCCAATATTCGTCAAAAAAACCGATTTTTTCTAACATTAGGCCAAAAATTAACATAACCTATTGAATTTAATTAAAAAATATTTTTAAAAAATGATAAAAATAGCTTTATTTAGTGTGCTTCATCCCAATTATCCCCTACCCCGACATCAACTAAAAGCGGTACATCTAGTTCCACAGCTCCCGCCATTCTGTCCCTTAAACCTGCTATCACTTTATCAAGTTCATTTTCTGGAACTTCCAACACCAGCTCATCGTGCACCTGCATGATCATCTGAGACTGCAACTTTTCATCTGATAACCAGTTATCTACATCAATCATTGCCAATTTGATGATATCTGCTGCCGTTCCCTGCATAGGTGCATTAATAGCCGTTCGCTCTGCAGCCTGCCTACGCATTCCGTTGCTTGAATTAATTTCTGGTAGATATAGACGACGCCCATAGAGTGTTTCTACAAAACCATTTTCAGCAGCACTGCTGCGAATATTGTCCATATAAGCCTGAACGCCAGGATAACGCTCAAAGTACAAATCAATATATTCCTGAGCTTGGTTTCGCCCAATATGCAACTGTCGACCCAGACCAAATGCTGACATACCGTATATCAAGCCAAAATTAATTGCTTTGGCACTTCTACGTTGTTCTGTTGAGACTGCATCAAGTTCAACGCCAAATACTTCAGCAGCCGTGGCCCGGTGTACATCCAAACCTTGTGCAAAAGCCTCTGTAAGGCCTTTGTCCCCTGATAAATGAGCCATGATTCTCAGCTCAATTTGTGAGTAATCAGCAGCAACAATTTTCCAACCTTCAGGTGCAATAAATGCCTGGCGTACCCGACGACCTTCAGCCGTTCGAATAGGGATATTTTGCAAGTTAGGATCTGAGGAAGATAACCGCCCCGTTGCAGTAACTGCTTGATGGTAAGAGGTATGAATTCTGCCCGTTGATGGGTTAATCATCGTAGGCAGTTTATCCGTATAGGTCGACTTCAATTTCGACAAGGTACGGTGCTCAAGCAATATTTTCGGCAAGGGATAATCCAATGCCAGCTCTTGCAAAACCTCTTCTTTGGTTGAAGGTGCCCCTTTTGCCGTTTTCTTCAGCACGGGAATATTGAGTTTTTCAAACAAGATTTGCCCCAACTGTTTGGGTGATGCGAGGTTAAATTCTTCCCCGGCTAAATCATAAGCCTGCTGCTCAATTTCCTTTAATCTGTCGCCCAGCTCTTGCGTTTGTTTATGAAGCAAGTTGGCGCTTACTATTGCTCCATTCCTTTCCACCTTTGATAATACAGGCACCAGGGGTATTTCCACCTCATTAAATACCCGCTCCAACCCTTTACTTTCTTGCACTTTGGGCCAAAGAACTTGGTGTAGTCTTAACGTAATATCGGCATCCTCTGCGGCATAAGGCGCTGCATCTTCAATGGCGATTTGGTTAAACGTCAATTGCTTTGCACCCTTCCCTGCGACATCTTCAAAGTGAATGGTTTTTTCACCCAAATACTTTAATGCCAAACTATCCATGTCGTGGCGAGTACCCGTGGAATCTGCCACATAGGATTCCAGCATGGTGTCGAATTTAATACCGGCTAAACTAATGCCATAGTTAGCCAAGACACTCATATCATATTTAAGGTTTTGACCTAATTTAGCCACTGAGGCATCTTCTAACAGTGGTTTAAATTTCTCTAATACCAACTCACAATCCAGCTGCTCAGGAGCACCCAAATAATCGTGCCCAAGGGGAACATAAGCTGCCTGGTGAGGCGTAATCGCAAATGACAGACCCACTATTTTGGCCTGCATATAATCCAAGCTAGTAGTTTCCGTATCAAAGGCAAAAAGCTCCGCTTGGGCCAATTTTTCTAGCCAATGGTCCAATTCAACTTCGGTATAAATAACCTGATAATCTTTATCAACTTCTTCCGTTATGAGCGTCGACTCATCACCGCCCTCGCTCTGGGTTAATAGCTCCTCAGTCCACGTTTTCAATTCGAGCTTTCTAAACCAATCCAACAGGGCTTCATTGTCCACTTCACCATGGGCCAAGCTTTCTATAGTCTCATCCAAGTTTACATCAGTCTTAATTGTCGCCAACTGATAAGAAAGGTCGGCCAAATCACGATGTTTATCCATTTTTTCCGGCATAGTTTTAGCGCCGCGAAACCCAAGCTCCCGTATTTTTTCCAAATCAGCATAAATAGCATCCAAACCACCGATGCCCTGCAACATGCCCAATGCCGTCTTTTCTCCTACGCCAGGGACACCCGGGATGTTATCGGACTTATCACCAATCAAAGCCAAGTAATCAATAATCAATTCTGGCGGCACGCCAAACTTGTCAATCACCCCTTGCCGATCCATATTAGTCTCAGTCATGGTGTTCACTAGGGTAACGTGCTCACCAACTAACTGGGCCATATCTTTATCGCCCGTTGAGATCACCACATCCTGTTGTTGTGCAGCTGCCTGAACAGCCAGGGTACCAATAACATCATCCGCCTCAACACCATCCACAATTAAAAGCGGTAACCCCATAGCTTGAATAATCTGATGAATTGGTTCGATTTGCTGCCGTAAGTCATCAGGCATGGGTGGTCGATGTGACTTGTATTCACCATATAATTCGTCCCTAAATGTTTTACCCTTAGCATCAAAGACAACAACCACTGTGCTTTGGGGGAAATCTTTCAACATTCGACGCATCATAGCGATCACACCCTTAACCGCACCGGTTGGAATACCTGAGGATGTCGTTAATGGCGGTAACGCATGGTATGCACGGTAAAGATAGGAAGACCCATCCACCAGTATCAGCGGGGTTTTATTCGTCATTCTTGATAGCTCTGATTATTGTATTTTGGTTTTTCTCTGTCTGGTTTTTTACCGCAGCAAGGCGAACTACAAAGCATAACGTATTTGGTTTCATTTGCGCTAACAAGGGGGTACTCTTAAATCTGAAGTAGAGGAAATACTTCAAATTGAAAACATTGTTTTAGAGCTCTGCCGTAGAACACTACTAATGAAAGAGCGTTGCTATATAAATAAGTGAAACTTACATGGCTTCTTTTCAAGTTGGTGATCAACATAGTATCAAAACCTTTCTAACCCAATATACTCTGGTTGAAGGTTCTCAGGGTGGCGATTGCCAGATTAATTCAGCTTACTCTGCTCGAACTCACCATACTTGCCGATTTCAACTTGATTCTGAGAATTCTATCGGTGTTCGTCGCTTTCTACTTTTGGCTGTAGAACAAACAGCATTGGATCGACTCAGTTTTACTGCATCACTCATTGAGCATTTAACAAGCCAAGGTACACCTGTCACGCCCTGTATTAAAAACCAGCAAGGGGACTACATATCTTATTTTGGCGACTACCCAGCCCTGTTGCTAGAACTTCCTTTCGGCACACATCCAAACCATCAAGATATAACCGTTTGTGAGCAAATAGGTGCATTTTTAGGGAAAATGCATTCAAACTCGAGTGGTTTTGATACAAAATATGGCAATCCCCGCAGTTTAGTCTGGCTTAATTTGTCTGCAGACGAGCTCTTACCCCAGCTCTCTATAGGTGATGCCTCACTCCTTAAAGAACAGCTGGAACGGTTTAAATCTACAGTAGACAGCCAACCCAACCTACCCTCTGGTCCACTTATTGGTAGTTTATTTAAGGATCAGCTATTTTTTGATAACGAATCCCTTCAAGCAGTAACTGGTTTTTATTTTAGTTGCACCGACTGGTTACTTTTGGATGTAGCACAAGCCGTCAATGAATGGTGTTGTAACGAGCAAGGAGAATTAGATAAACATCTTACCAAGGCTTTGCTAGCGGCCTATCATCAGGAAAGACCATTTACACCTTGTGAAAATCAATATTGGCAGGATATTTTATGCTTTTCGGCGACTCGTTTTTGGGTTTCTAGGTTATTGACTTCACTGATCCCGGAACGAGCAGGGTGTCCTTCCATTCAACATGATCCAGAAGAATATAAGAACAAGCTTAAACGTAGAATAACAGGCTATTGCCCACTACCTGTTTAGCAACTTATTGATTTAACTATATTTATTTTTTATTTAGTCACTTAGGCAAGTAACGAAGCTATCGGCAAACGCTGTAAAGAACTCCAAATAACTATCATCGCTTAACATGACGTTAGCCCCCATCAAGTCCAGTTCAGCATGATTAGCACCCAGTGTGTTTGCCAACTGGATGGCTGACTTACTATTAAGCTGAGGCTCGGTAAAAACACAGGCAACTTGATCACCCAAAGCCATCATATCGCTGTAATGACGTGCTCCACGACTAGCCCCACTACTGAGCTTAATAACAGACAGTTGATTCAACCCATAATGATCTACAAAATGCCCATAACCATCATGTAAAACGATAAAACCTTGTTGTTTTACATGCTCTAGCTGTTTTTCAATTTTATCATCTAAAACCACGAGGTTTTTCGAAAAAATTCTTAAATTTTCAGTGAAATTTCCCTTAAATTGCGGGTATTTGTCTGAAAGTTGCTCTAAAAGAGCCTCCCCCACTTTTAAACTATTTTCAGGGCTTAGCCATAGATGAGGGTCTTTGCTCAATTCATCATCATGTAAGCTGTGATCACTATCATGCTCTCCATGGTGATCGTGGGATAAATGCTCAGGCCATTGCAATGTCTTTATCCCTGCTAAAGAAAATTGATTCTCTCCAGGTATTCCACGCAATGCTTTTGCCAAAATACTTTCAAGTTCTGGCCCAACCCAAACAAATAAATCAGCTTCCCTTAATGCCCTAAGGTCAGAAAACTTTAAAGCATAATCATGGGGTGATGCCGAATCGGGAAGCAAGACTTTTACGTCAAGATCATCACCTGCTACAGCCTTTACCAACATTGCCACCGGCTTGATAGATGTATAAACAACAGGCGAAGAAGCCCACACAGGCAAGCTCAACCCAAACAACAGTAAAAATGCTAACCGAGAAAACTTAATAGCTTCAAACCTCTACAAATACGCAATGTTATAATATAACATTAATTGTTAGCCTTAATATTAAATAATTATAAAAAAAAATTTAATGCGAGCACTTGCCAAATTGCTCCATAGCCAATCGGTACTATAAGTGATTGAGCTCTCTTCCCACCGAAAGACTGGTTACCAATTAACCATAATGGTATAACATAACATTATATTTTATATAAGGGCCTGCCAAAATGCTGACGAATTCTCGCCTTGCTTACCACAGCCATGATCACAAGCGTTGCGTAAATGCCGCACTTCAACGGGCCCAAGTTCTTTGTAATGACAATCAGGCAAGGCTAACACCTATTCGTGAAGCAGTATTAAGAACTATTTGGGCCAACCATCGGCCACTGGGTGCATACGATATTGTCGACAAAATGACCTTGAATGGAAGTTCTGGAAAAAGAATACAGGCTCCAACGGTATACCGTGCTATCGAATTCTTACTTGAGCAAGGTCTTATTCATCGCATTGCCTCATTGAATGCTTATATTGGCTGCCCCTTTCCAGGAAACAATCATAATGATTTTTTCTTAATCTGCCGCGCCTGTGGTTCAGCCGCTGTGTGCTGTGCTGAACAGCTGAGCAATATGGTCTCGCATACTGCAGAACGCACCGGGTTCAAAGTCGAAGATCAAGCCATTGAAATTATTGGACTTTGCCCTGAGTGTAAGCAAACGCCCAATCAGCCGCCAGAAAAAGTAACGGTAAAGAGCAATAATAATGAGTGAAGCACTTATTCAGCTGCAGGGTATCGGGAAATACTTTAATAACAATAAAGTAGTCTCTGACATCGACTTATCTATTGAAGATGGACAAATCATTACATTAATAGGCCCAAATGGCGCTGGAAAAACAACTCTGGTTAAACTTGTACTTGGATTATTAGAGCCGGATGAGGGGAGGGTGATACGCCACTCAAACCTTCGTATAGGTTACATGCCCCAAAAACTGCATATTGACCCAACACTCCCCATTACACTAGGCCGCTTTTTAGCATTAGCTGAGCCTAACACGAAGCTCTGTATTGATGCCTTGAAAGAAGTTGGCATAGAGAAACACATCCACTCTCCCCTGCAATCGCTCTCCGGGGGGGAAATGCAACGTGCATTATTAGCCCGTGCAATTTTACGAAAACCAAATTTTTTAGTGCTTGATGAACCAGTACAAGGTGTCGATGTAGCGGGGCAAGAAGAACTTTATAAACTGATCGGTCAATTACGGACTCGTTTGCCCTGCGGCGTACTCATGGTATCCCATGATCTACATTTAGTTATGTCGGCAACAGATGAAGTGGTCTGCTTAAATCAACATATTTGCTGCCATGGCCGTCCCGATCAAGTCAGTAACAACCCTGCTTTCATAGAGCTTTTTGGCACCAAAACAGCTACATACACCCATCATCACGACCATGAACACGGCCTGCATGGAGAAGTTGTCCACTCAAATGATGGCGACTCGAGCGGGTGCCAACATGATTGAAGTTCTTCTATACGCGTTACTTGCGGGACTGGGGGTTGCTGCGATTACCGGGCCATTGGGTGCGTTTATTGTTTGGCGCCGCATGGCATATTTTGGCGATACATTAGCCCATTCATCATTACTTGGTGTAGCGCTCGCATTGTTGTTATCCATTAGCCCTACGCTATCGGTTATTGCTACCTGTCTGGTTCTGGCATTGATATTAGTGATGCTGCAACAGCAGAAAGGCCTAGCCTCGGATACACTTTTAGGTATTTTGTCTCATACCTCCTTGGCCGTAAGCCTAGTAGCTATGGCTCTTATGCCAGATATCAAAGTTGATTTATTAAGCCTTTTATTTGGTGATTTACTGACGGTCACTGGCAAAGATGTGGTCATCATTTATGCCATTAGCCTATTCGCCATTTTATTATTATTAAAGCTATGGAAGCCCTTGCTGGCAATCACCATTCATGAAGAACTCGCAAAAGTAGAAGGTATTCCCGTCACCGCAGTACGTACAGCCTTTATGCTTATCATTGCACTTGTGATAGCCATTGCGATGAAAGTAGTAGGGGTATTACTGATAACAGCTTTACTGGTGATTCCTGCCGCTACAGCAAGGCGCTTTGCCAATACACCCGAGCAAATGGCCATATTTGCCAGCCTGATTGGCTGTAGTGCTGTTATTATTGGCCTAAGTTGCTCTTGGTATTTAGACACACCTGTGGGGCCATCTATTGTACTCAGTGCAGGGATTTTATTTTTGCTTTCTCTGACAAAAAAATATAACTGAGAAAACTGTGGCTCTTGAATTCAGGGTTAGGGAAAGCAAAGGTGGGAAAGCAAGGGTAGGAAAACAGAGCTAAGAAAAGAGTAGGGCGGGCAAACCAAAAATTGAAATAATAACTCGCCCCCTAAATCACCCTTCAAAACCCGCCATAATCGAACGTAGCGCCCTCTGCATATTACCTTCAGCAAAAGGGGGCTTTAAGAAACCATAGTAATGACCATAGGGATTTACCAATATCATGTTACCGCTGTGGTCAATGGTATAGCCACCGCCTTCTAGCTCTACCTTACTAAAGGCTACATTAAGCTCTGTTGCCAGCTTTAATAGTACGTATTTATTACCTGTAGCCCCAATAAAATCAGGATTAAAGTAGGGTACATATTCGGCAAGCTTTTCCGTGGTATCTCGTTCTGGATCCAATGAAATCAATATCACTTGTAATTGATCTTTCTCATCATCTTCCAGCCCTGCATACATTTTAGCCGCTGACGCCATTGTTGTAGGGCAAATATCGGGGCAATGGGTAAAACCAAAAAAGATTAAGCTCCACTTATCTTTTAACTGTTCCATGCCAAAGGGCTGGCCTTTGTGATCCGTAAACTCAAACTCACTAAATTTTCGTGGTGTTTGAAGTAACACCGCACCGTTCTCACGCAATTCATGCTTATTGAGAATACGAGGTTGGTTAAACTTATGAAAAAACCCGGCTAGCACAAGGGAAATAAATACAACGACAAAGATAATCGTGACACGAACACCGCCTTTAACACTGTATTTTCCCATAAGATTAATACCCTTTAATGCTTATATAAATGAAGGAACTGTGATCAGGTAATGATCCAGAAGCATGATAATAAAGAGAGCCATAAGATAAATAATCGAATATTTAAACGTATCCATCCCAGCATCTGGTTTTTTACCAATCATCATGACAATAGCCCAATAGAGGAACCCAGCGCCTAACACTAGGGCACCAAGTAGATAAAGCCACCCACTCATGCCAGTAACAAAAGGCAAAACAGTAATAATGATCATGATCAAGGTATACAGAAGGATATGGAGCTTAGTGTACTTCTCGCCATGGGTAACAGGCAGCATGGGGATATCTGCCTTGGCATATTCTTCTTTACGATGAACTGCCAGCGCCCAAAAATGGGGCGGTGTCCAGGCAAAGATTATCAACACTAATAATAATGCATGGCCATGTACTTCACCTGTAACAGCAGTCCAGCCCAAAAGGGGAGGTACCGCACCCGCCAAACCACCAATCACAATATTCTGAGGTGTCGCGCGCTTGAGGTATAACGTATAGACCACCGCATAACCCACCAGGGATGCCAGTGTTAACCATGCCGTTAATGCATTAATGAACACCAGCAAAATAGCCATACCAGCAACACCGATCACAGTCGCAAACAACAATGCCTGCAATGGCTGCACGCGGCCCTTGGCTACTGGACGGTTAAATGTTCTTGCCATCTTGGTATCAATCTGACGGTCAACCACATGATTCACTACCGCTGCCGCACCGGCACAAAATGCAATACCAAGATTACCCAGAATCAGAACATCAACAGGAACCATGCCCGGAACAGAGAGGAACATACCAATCACTGTGGTTAAGATCATTAGAGCCACAACATTGGGTTTAGTAAGCTCTAAATAATCGCGCCAGTTGGCTTTTTCCATCTCAAATTCTGCTTCATTCATTATTTCAATGCTCCACTTCAGGAAATCGTTCTTTGGTACTTTTTCTTGGCGGTCCACACTTTGGTGGCAAGTGTCACAAGTGTCAACAGCAGTAACGTACTACTAAAATTATGCAGCATTACCATCAATACCAGTTGTTCTATATCACTAAGCGATATCACCAAATACAAGTGTAAGCCCAGCATTGCCAAAAGAAGAACAGACATGCGGCGCGTACGGCTGTGTTTAATAAATAACAAAGCTACCGCTAAACCAACTATATAAATGGCTGCCACCAAGGCTCCTAATCGATGAACCACATGAATAGCGACTCTGGCTTTACTCTCTAGGGTTTGGCTTAAGGTCTCAACGCCAAAACCCTCTATGATATTAAAACCTTTTTTCATATCCATCTCTGGCCACCACTGACTCTGGCAGCGAGGAAAATCTGGACAAGCCGATGCAGCGTTGTTAGCACTCGTCCAGCCACCGAGCACTATTTGGATAAAAATCAGGACAACACCCAATACAATCCAAGGCTTCAATCGAGTTAATTTAGCCAGCATATCTTCGGGGATCTTCCAACGCTTATTATCAAGGCGTAATGTCAGCAACCAAAGCAACGAACAGGTAATTGCCCCCATTACCAGATGGACAGTAACCACCTGGGGCCACAATGCCAGCTTAACTGTCCACATGCCAAATAAGGCCTGCCAAACCACCAAGAACAAAATAAATGTAGGTAACCGAAAAGGGTAGGTCTCATCATCTCGACGACGCCAGGAACGAATAGCAAGAGTAATGATTAACAAACCTAAAACACCTGCCAAATTACGGTGAATTAACTCTGGCTGTAAAAAAGCATAACCTGTTGAATAGCCATCAGAGGCTTCGAATGAATCAGATAAAATGGAAAGCTGACCATGGCATATAGGCCAATCTGAACAACCAAAATCAACATCAATCAGTCGAGTGTAAGTACCCAACATAACAACAAACAACGCCAACAGCGTTGCTATTAAAGCCAATTTAAAACTAGGCTTACGAAATTTTGGGGCATTAAACACTGACATAGGGTAGACAGACTATAGGCCTAAAATACTATTATTCCAAAAACTATTGGGGTGAATATTTCATTAAGTGTTCAATGTCTTCTATGATTTCATTACCTTCATTAGCCAAACTATAGGACATCATAATAAAACCCTTTTGATCAATTAGGTAAGCGCGCATAGTTCCACCATCACCAGACAGCTGTAATGGTGCATTAGTCTCTTTAAGCATCGTTTCAAATACATGCTTGTCAGCTTTAAGTACCTTCAAAAAAGGGTGGTTCAGTTTTATATATTCCGAGGTTTCTTGTACCAGATCCTCTCCCAGAGAAAAGTACAGACGCTCAAATCGACGACTATATTTACCAAGGCTAATATGTACCTGTCGAGTGAGATAAAGCATTTCGCGACACTGTTCCACACAGGAACCCGCACCAGCTATAACCATTCGCCATTTTGCTTTTTGATCAACTAAACGCCAGGAAGATTGATCCGTGTCCATCAGCTCTAAATCAGCCATAGGCACCGGAGGCAATACAAATTCACCATGATTTGTAGTTCCTAACCGAGACAACAAGCTGTCACGCTGCTCTTCAGTTTTTGGAAACATCAGAAAGCCTGCAACAATAACACCAGCGAGCATGGCTATCATTAACCATACATGCCATCGACCACTATTTGTTGCTTGTTCTGTCATCTCTTTGCTCCGTTCTATTACGTTTAAACTTAACTATGCTTTTTGCTTTTGTCGCCAACTGCGGATAACCGAACCCAGATTAGAATTAGCAAACAGGCCCAATATAATCAAAGCCAGGGCCAGTGCTGACCACTGCACCGCATAGCCTGTATGCTTGCTTGGTTGTACATTCACAATCACCCAACCTGTTTCAAGGGCGCCGGGAGAATCGGCCTCCAAACGCAAGTGGTAATCATAAAATTTTTGGCCCAACTTTTCTGAGATTAGCTCTGGCGAGGCATTTTGAATAATAACGGGCCCATTATTAGGCTTCCAGATATCCTCACCCAACATAATTTGCTTTCCTAAAGACTTATAAAGATAGCCTTTGAGGGTGACATCACCAGGAACATCGTTAATTTCAGGCAAAATACTACGATCTAGCCCTGTACCTATCCAACCACGATTGACCAACAACCATTGACCATCAGATGTTTGAAACGGACTTATTACTTCATAACCAGGCCGTCCACGACGCACCCGGTTATCCAAGAGCAGCGGAGCAGTATTATCATATTTTCCAGTGACATCCGCTCTAACATATAAATGTTCGCCGCCTTCAGGCAAACCAGATAGCAATTGAGGATCAGCCATACGGCGCTGATTATAGGTCTCTAGGAGTTGGCTCTTTTCCTCCTTCCGGTCCAATTGCCAAAATGCTAAATTGACCAAAATAGGAAGAAAACAAACCACAAACAACACGACTTTCCAGTTCCACTGCCACTGAAAAGAAACCTGTTTCTGTTGCTCGACCTGATCTGACATCAGTATTTAAACCATTTCTGAGACACTATATTGACTCACCTACCCTTCACACATCTAGCAAGCAACCTGGATTAGTATCGCCTATTTATAATCTAAAGGTGATAATAGGCTGATATCGCTATGAAGTATCAAACCAATCCCTGTTAAGGAACCACTATGCTGCTTAAAGTTATTATTGTTTTATTATTTATTGGTGTGCTTATCAGCCTGAGTAGTGCCTTGGTATTCCTTATGAAGGATGTTGGCAACCCTCGCAGGCGGACACTCTATGCACTTGGTATTCGTGTAGTACTGGCAATAGCTCTGATAGGCACTATTGCCTGGGGCATTTATTCAGGGCAACTTGGTAGCAAAGCCCCCTGGGATAAGCAACTCCACCCTGAACGGGTTTTATCACCCCCTTCCAAATAATAAAAAATTAAAACCTTTTTATTTACCAGAAAGATAAAATCGGCCAGGAAAACCTGGCCGTTTTATTTTCAGCAAAAGCTCTTTGCAGCAATTAATCCAGAATTTAAACAAAGATAAAAAAACCAACCCCAAAAACAACAAAAAAATGCCAGAACCAAGAATCTGCATAAAAAACGAACAGAACAAAA
>JAJFKD010000140.1 GCA_021773405.1 Porticoccus sp. | reverse complement strand
TCATGATTCAATGCACCGGAAATACCGAGAACAATTGTAGACACAGTTAAACCTTCTTATTAATACAATTAAATTTTTTCTTAAATGCGCTTAGACTTTCTTATTAATCAGCGTAATACCAGCCCGCTCTGCAAAGGGGCTCAGTAGTTGTTCAAAGTGAGTCCAGTTGTTTCCCTGCCAATTTTCCATAAACCGTTGCAAGTCCTGCCTGAAAGCTTTAATAAACGACGTATTAGAACTGTGCCACGCTACAGCATCCAAATCGATCAACTGAATCTGCTCATCAACCACTATAAAGTTTGTGGCTTTCATATCGCCGTGACTGACACTACTCACCCAAAGGGTTTCAAACAATCGCACTACCTGTTTGTCCAACCATTCAGGAAACTGCGCACCCTTCCATTTCAGCAACCAAGTTTTTAAGTCATCTCCATCAGCACACTCAGTCACCAAATAAGCCTCACGGCGCAATGGTCCGCTACGATTTTCACGCATGGCCAGTGGCTTTGGTGTAGCAATACCAAGTAATTCTAACCGATGGGCGCTTTTCCACGAAATCCAGGCACGACTAGGTCGAAAACAACGGCTCAAACCATGCCAAAAACTCTTGATATTGTAGCGCTTTAATACCCAATCGCCTTCATCACCAACGACTTTCACTACAGTCGCAGTATTACCACGCTTTAGGAACTGCGCACTCCCAAAAGCCACCTCGGGCTCCAACATCAGCTGTGTTAGTCGCTTACTTTCCTGGCTGCGCTTACAAGCAATGAAGGTACTTGCCGTTTTCTCTACACGAAACTGGGTACATGAGCGTGTGGTCTTGGCCAAAAAATTCTTAATCCTCTGCTCTCGCATCTGAACAATAGCCGGTAAAAGTACTTCTTTTGTTGGCGCATTTTCACCATAAGCATCAATGACACTGACCACTAACCCATCATAGCCAGGAATCATTTGAGCAAAAAACAGGGCTAGATTATCAAGTGTACTACTTAAAGGTTCTACTCCCCCACCATCAATAATATGCAGCTTTCCCTGGCTAAGTAGAAAGTTATCCAGGTGGATGTCTGCCTGCATCCAGCCTGTTCGATGCAATTGACCAATAAGCCTTAAGGCATCACGAAGCAAGGGTTTTAATTGCTCAAGAGTCAAACCCTCATAACAGTCCTTCAAGCTAGCTGCGTCTGGTAAAAATTCCGTGGCAATGAAATAGCCACCCTCATCATCCACCAAGCTCCAAACTTCCTGAGGACAGGGAACTCCAGACCCAGCCAATGACTTCAACCCAGCCCGCTCTCGATCCAGATACTTACGCTGAAAAAATAGCTTTACCAGCACATCAAGGCCGCCCCAATTAGCACGAAATGCCAGTCTTTTTCCCGGTAAGTGTCGATAAACTTCATCACAAATCAAAGCTTCTCGGCCAGGCACCTCTAACTGGAAAGGTGAAGCTGGAGCAATATCCATTTGCTTAAGCTGTTTCAGTGTCAGGCTTTCAACCACGGCAAGAATCCCAAAAATAATAGGAAAGAAAGCCACAACAGAAGTGTTTTAATAGATTAGAAGCGAACATCAGTTATGGTATCCCTTACGAACACCTTTGTCGTAAAGCTTATCTGCTTCCTTTACAACAGATGCCCAAAAACTTTTACCGGCATCAATTGCTTCTCGTAATGACTGTTGTTTATATTCTCGAATGAAACAAAGTACATCCCGTTGATCAAACCCTATTCTTTTGGCTGAATAATACAAGGCTGACAAATCTTTATGGCGCCAACGACGGGGTGTACGATGTCGTATCTGCATACGATGCAAATCAATCAAATAGATTGGGCGCTGTGATACAGGAACATCAGCATACTTTTCTGAGGTATCCAATAAAAAGTGGCAAAGGTAAAAATCTCGGTGATTAACACCACTGTCGTGCAAGGTCCTTGAAATCCTGGCCAATCGACGAACCAATGAACGCCGCTCAGATACACCCATGACCGCCAACACTTCAGGGTTACAGTATTCATCTAGTGGCTCGGTGGGCTCGAGCGCCTCAGTAATCAGAAATGAACGCTCCCGGGAAGGAATCCAGCCTGTACGACCAAATGCCGCCGCAGTCATGGTTTCTACACCCAGCTCATTTAGCCGACCTATGGCTCTATACTCATTTTCAGCACCCAAAACAGGAATACGCAAATACAGAAAATTCTTTAGTATTTCACCAATGCCTACACCAGAATGGGTTTTAACAAAATAAGCGCTGCCTTCAAACACAAAACGAGTCGTACATCGATCACCCATGTCACGATAAGTATCACCTGTCAGTGAAAAAGCAGCTTGGAACGGATCTTTTTCAGACCACTGTGAAGCAAATGGCTCAGCCAAAAATAATTTCAATGACTCTCCCCCAAAGTGCTTACCTCTTGCTTTTTTTTCAAAACCACTTGATCAATCACATCTGCAGCCTTTTTGGGCATATCATAAATATCAGCGTGCTTTGAAAATTTGATAGCATTTTCTCGCCATATGTTTTTATCAGCTAGAAGCATTTGTTCCAGTTTATTATCAAGATCATCCTGACTAAAAGGAGATAATATCAATTCACCGGCTTCAGCTTCGGCTACATAATGAGCATAACCACAGACATCTGTTACAAGAACCGGTAAACCAGCCACTACAGCTTCAAGTATTACCCCTCCCGTATTTTCTGCATATGAGGGGTGCAACAACATGTCTGCACCCTGCAAGAAAACAGGCACATCATCACGACCTGCAAAAAAAGTCACCTTATCTGCTACACCCAACTTCTTGGCCAATGATATAAATTCTGTAGGGTCATCCTGGCCTATGACAAATAATTGTGTTCTACCCTTCAACCCATTTGGCAAAGCCTCCAGGGCATGTAAGCTACGATCAAGCCCCTTAGTTCTAAAACCAGAGCCTATTTGCAACACCAGCAAATCATTTTCATCCAGTTTAAATTTCGTTCGAAATTTTTGCCTAAGTTCCGCAGCATTTGGTGGGGCACAGCGGTCTCGGCTTATACCCGGAGGTAGCATAACTAGACGCTCTTCCTCTGTATCATAAAAACGCTTGAACAACTCTTGTTGCACCGGAGAAAACATAAGGATAAAGGGTTTCATCCCTTGATCAAATACCGCCTTTTCATAACTTGAAAAATGACGATAACGCCCAGTGAATCGATACCACCAACTACGTAATTTTTGTGATTTATATTCATAACAAGGGTCTCCACAGTAATAAACATTCAACCCAGGCATTTTGTTAAATCCCACCACAACATCTACAGAATAATTCTCTAGGTTACACTCCAACCAACGGGAATACTTTTGATATTTTCTTGGACCACTAAGAGCCTTTACAGGAACAAGCACTACTTCTAACCAATCCGGCTTCTCACCCTGCCAACTCAGGGTATACACAATGACTTGATGTCCACGCCTATGGCATTCATTAGCGATTTTTAAGAAATTCCGTTGCATCCCACCATAGGGAAAATATTTATACAGACAGAAAGCCAACCTCACACCACAACTCCACCAGAACTAACATCGATTTCTTCTTGCATGGCAACAAACTGCTGAAAAACTCGATCAGCTGACAACTCCTCAAAGCACGGGGGAAATTCACCTGGCGGTAATTGATATTTACATTCCCGCAACATACAGGGCGCACAGTGAAATACCGATTGTAAGCTCTGCTGATTTTTGCCGTAAAAACCGGTTAATGCTGAGTTAGTTGGCCCAAACAGTGCCAATGTGGGGGTATCCACTGCTGCCGCCAAATGACCTAAGCCAGTATCCACCGATATACAACCGACCGATGCTGACAGCAATGCAGCCAATTCTGACAGAGACATTTTTGGCAGCACTTGGGCAGCCGAATCACCAGCTATACGTTCAGCTCTGGTTTTTTCATCCTCATTACCCCAGGGCAATTTCACCTGATATCCCGCTTCCAACAACAAACGACTCAACTCAATCCACGAATGCTCGGGCCAATGCTTGGATGCCCATGTAGTCCCATGCAATAGCACCACGGACTTTTGTCGTTCAGATTGAAACGAGAGGCTGTACTCTCCCAACACATTATCTAACTGTCCATCTATCGAATAGCCCAAAGCTTGGGAAAATAGCTGCCGCACTCGCTCAACAGCATGCTGTCCCTTTGCCACATGGATTGGGCGATCATAAAAACGGGAGGCAATCGGTTCTCTGGCGGACGCTTTATCCAATCCATAACGAACACCCTTGGCATAACGAGTTAAGCAGGCGCTTTTCAGCAACCCCTGGGCATCGATCACCGCATCATAGGCATCATGACCAACGTTCTGTTTAAACTCGGCCCACTCACCCGATCGCCATGCCTGAATGGGATGCTTTCGCCAGCGCCGCACTGACACCGGTATCACACGATCAACGGCCGGGTGCCAACTGGGCACCTCAGCAAAACTTTGCTCTACCACCCAGTCGAACTTGATATCAGGAATGGCTCGGGCGGCATCGGTGAGCGCCGGCAAACTATGGATCACATCACCCAGAGAGGAGGTTTTGACCATCAGGACCCTGGGCATTAGTCCGCTACCAATTCAAACGTTGAATCAGGTGCTGAGTCTGGTACGAGATCAGACAATGCGGCAATCACTCGATCAGAAGAGAGCTCATTGAGGCATTTCATATGAGCAGAGGTTGCCGAATCAAGAGGACACTCCCTTTTAAAACATGGTCCACAATCCACAGGAATTGACAGAATAGCGACCTGATCATTCAGCGGTGGCGTAAACCCCGGTGATGTAGAGCCATAGACCACCACGACTGGGCGATTTAAGGCCGCAGCTATATGCATCAATCCAGAATCATTACTGACCACCGCATCGGCAACCGCCAGCAAATCAATGGCATCCTCCAACTGGGTTACACCCGCGAGATTAAAACAGTTTGACTGATCAGCCTCTGGCAACAAACTGATAATTGACTCAGCAACAGGCTGATCTTTGGCTGAGCCCAACAACCATACCTGCCAGCCATCAGCAATTTTTTGTGCTGCAACTTCCGCGTACTTTTGCTCAGGCCAACGCTTGGCCGGACCAAATTCAGCACCCGGACATAACGCCAATACTTTACGCTCGCTCTCTAGCCCAAATTGCTGGCGCAGCTGTGGCACCCGCTCCAAGTCTGCATGCAAATCTGGGGTTGGCAGGTCACCGGCCAACTGCTCGCCTTTAGGGTATGCCAGTGCATCGAAACGTTGGACCATCAGGGGGTAGCGCAGCTTATCCAGAGGCCGAATATCATTGAGCAAGCCATAGCGCATTTCCCCTTTCCATCCAGTGCGCTTGGGAATTTTGGCAAACCAGGGAATCAATGCAGATTTAAGGGAGTTAGGAAGCACAATAGCCTGATCATACTGCTCCTCACGAAGTTCTCGACCAATCTTACGACGCTCAGACCACATTAAACTTCCATGGCCTACAGGCATATCAATGGCTCGTCGAATCTGTGGCATGCGGGCAATAATAGGTCGGCTCCAACCGGGAGCCAGCACATCGATAATGCTATTTGGATATTGCTGTTTAAGAAGAATAAACAGTGACTGAGCCATCACCATATCCCCCACCCAAGAGGGACCGATGATCAAAATTTTAAGCTCAGGCGTCTTTTGCTCAGGTGTCTTTCGCTCAAGTCTCATAGCATTGTGGATATGAATACTCCCCTGCTAACCCAGAGGCTATTATTCTGACACCAAGTCCGCTACTGGCGCCAGCCATGATGAATGCTCGGCTCTACGTCCACGCACCAGATCAAAGTATTGGCTCTGCAGTTGCTCCGTTATTGGGCCACGTTTACCACTACCCAATACACGGCCATCCAACTCACGAATTGGCAGTACTTCAGCCGCCGTGCCGGTAAAAAAGGCTTCATCTGCAACGTATACCTCATCGCGGGTGATACGCTTCTCTACCACCTTGTAACCATCATTCTCTGCCAACTGCATAACCGTTTTACGGGTAATACCATCCAGGCAAGATGTCAGTTCCGGGGTATAAAGCACGCCATCACGCACGACAAAAATATTTTCGCCACTGCCTTCAGCAACATAACCTTCTGGATCAAGCAATAATGCCTCTTCACAACCGGAATCCAGTGCTTCACGCAAAGCCAGCATGGAGTTAATGTAGTTGCCGTTGGCTTTCGCCTTTGTCATTGAGATATTCACATGATGCCGGGTATAAGAGGAGGTACGAATTTTAATACCCTGCTCCAGCGCCTCAGGGGACATATAGGAAGGCCAATCCCACGCAGCCACAATCACGTGAGTCTTTAAACCATCTGCTCTTAGCCCCATACCCTCCGAACCATAAAATGCCATGGGGCGCAGGTAAGCCTCGTGCAAATTGTTGTCACGCACCACTTGTTTTTGCGCCTCATTGAGCTGCTCTTTACTGTAGGGCATTTCCATACCCATAATTTTTGCGGAGCGGAACAGGCGGTCAGTATGATCCTGAAGACGAAAAATAGCCGCACCTTGATCCTGCGTCTCATAGGCACGGACACCTTCAAACACCCCCATACCGTAATGGAGTGTATGAGTTAACACATGAATTTTTGCATCCCGCCAAGGGACCATTTCGCCATCAAACCAGATGTAGCCATCACGATCGGCAAAGGACATCTAACCTCTCCTAAAATAAATTTGTCGCACAGGTTTACTGCACTCTTTTCTGTACCTAATCAGCCAGCAACCAATAACCGATCCCAAACAGCCTTCACCTGTTCACGTTCAACCGCAAACTCTGAGGCTTCTACCACAACGGGCAATTTTTGTAATTGTAAGCGGTGTCCCACGGAGCGATAATTTTTATAGGCTCTCGTCAGGAACTCCGTATCTTCGGCCGATATAACCCCACTCTCCTCCAAACTTTCGAGGATGCGAATATTATCGCTCCAGCGGGTTAAATCAGGAAACTCATGGGATCGAGCCAAGACCGCAAATTGAACCATAAATTCGATGTCAACGATACCTCCAGCATCCTGCTTAAGGTTGAAAATCGCACCACCATCATTGGATACTTTGCCAGTATCCCCTTCCTTAGTACCCAGATGTGTACGCATTTTATTACGCATTTCAATCACATCAGCCAAAAGTTGACTACTGTCTCGCTGCTGGCTCAGCACCTTATGACGGACTTCATCAAATGCCTTTGCCAACCGGGCCGATCCAGCAACAGTTCGTGCTCTGACTAAAGCTTGATGCTCCCAGGTCCATGCATCTTCCAATTGGTATTTTTCAAACCCTGCCAAAGAAGCGACTAACATGCCAGAATTACCTGAAGGCCTGAGGCGCATATCTGTCTCATAAAGATCACCGGATACCATTTGCGTGGTCAAAATATGAATAATTTTTTGCCCCAAGCGCATGAAGAACGTCGCATTATCAATACTCCGCCCACCATCCGTTGATTTATTAGGATTGGCATCGTGAAGAAACACAAGGTCGAGATCAGAGCTGTGGCCCAACTCAATGCCTCCGAGCTTGCCATAACCTACTATTAGAAAACCAGGTTCAACACCATCCTCCCCTGTTGCTGGGCAGCCGTGACGATCAGTCATCTGATCCCAGGCAATTTCCAACACATGGCTCAAAATCGCTTCTGCCAGCCAGGTAAGATAATCACTCACTTTCATCAACGGCAGTATTTCCGTTACCTCACAGGCCGCCACACGCAAACTGTGGGAACGCTTGAAATAACGAAGCACCTCCATCTGCGACTCTAGATCATCTTCTGGGACTCGTAATAACTGCTGTCGCAACTCGTCTTCCAGCTCTTCCCTATTTGGCAAACTGTAGAGCGTCCTGCTATCCAGCAACTCATCCAACAATGCAGGATAGTGGGATAACTGCTCCGCAATCCAAGGGCTGTCAGCACATAGCTTAATGGTACTCTGAAGTGCCACAGGGTTTTCTTTCAACAATACCAAATAGGCACTTCGGCGGGCCACAGATTCAACCAACTGCAACACCCGCCCCAATGTTTCTGCATCATTGCTCAGCTGAGCACAGTGAGCAATTAACTCAGGCATCAAGTTATCAAGGCGAATCCGGGTATCCGATGCCATCGATAAAACTGATCGACTCTGTTGCAAACTTTGGATAAAGCCCAATGCCTGCTCTGTGTTTTCATAACCTAAAGCATCTAATTCAGCTACCAGCAAATCATCTTCACCATGGCTTTGCCAAATATGCTTAGCCTGTTGAAATTCATCACTCTCACTTTCACCCTCACCTTGCTGCTGCTCATCAGCAATCACCGCCTCAAAGACCTGCCGCACCAAAGCACGGTGATCATCCAGGCAATGGAGGAAACTATCCCAATCATCAAACCCCATCAGGTAGGCCAGCCTAAACTGATCCAGGTCTGAATCTGGCAGGATTTGGGTTTGTTTATCCTGCCACCCTTGGAGAGCGTGCTCTACATTGCGAAGGAATGTATAACTTTGGTACAGAGCATCTACATCCTCTTGGGGCAACAACCCTTCTGACCCCAACAATACCAATACATCTTTCAATGCTGGATTCTGAAAACGAGCATCCCGACCACCACGAATAATTTGAAAGGCTTGAGCCACAAACTCGACCTCACGAATACCCCCAGCTCCGCGCTTCACATCTGCCGAAATACCTTTTCGCTGCACTTCCCGATTGATCAAAACCTTCATATCTCGCAATGATTCAATGGCACTAAAATCAATGTATTTTCGATAGGTAAATGGCCTCAGCATGGCCATCAGCTGTTCTCCAGCCTTATGATCACCGGCCACCACTCGCGCTTTGATCATGGCATAGCGTTCCCACTCCCTACCCTGAGTCTGGTAATACTCTTCCATGGCATCAAAGTTAAGAATCAAAGTCCCACTTTGCCCATAGGGACGCAATCGCATATCAACCCGGAATACAAAACCATCGGCATTACGGGCATCCAGTGCTTTTATTAGTTTTTGCCCTAGGCGTACAAAAAATTCCTGATTACTAAAACTGCGACGGCCACCCTGAGTCTCTCCACTTTCAGGGTAGGCAAAAATCAAATCAATATCAGAAGAAACATTCAGCTCCCAGGCACCCATTTTTCCCATACCCAGAATCACCATTTGCTGGGGATCACCATTACAATTCACTGGGGTTCCCCAAGCTTCACAAGCAATGGGGTAAAGAAAATCCAAAGTACACTGCAGGCTGGCTTCAGCCAGCGACGTCATATCAGCGGTTGTTTCTTCCAAGCTAGATTCCCGAGTAAAATCTCGCCAGACTATTCTTACCATTTCTCGGTTGCGAAACTGCCTCAATTCTCGCGCAAGATCATCTTCTGTTTCAGCACCTTGTAACCACGCCAACAAGCTTTTTTCCATTGAATCAGGGGAATAGCTAATTGATAAATCACCCGATTCAACCAGCTGGCGAAACAGCTCGGGATTACTAGCACAGGTATTGGCCACAAACTCACTACAACTCCAGGCTCGCTTTAAACCTGCTATAAATTCTTCACCTTTAAACTCTTCACCTTTAGCATCGAGAACTGACTCAAACCAATGAGCCTGTTCTTCAGAGGCCATATGATTAAAGTGTTCTAGGCGTAACAACCACTGCTCTTCTAGCAATTCGGGTAATGATTTCTGATCCATAGTGATTCCAGACAGCCCTTATTTGTCAAAACGACTGATTTCGAGGCAAACAACGAATACTCTAAAGGGCAACCATAAAGATAATAACTCAAAGCCATTAAGCTACATTTGATACACAACAGTTCAAACCACTGGCTTACTTGCCCGACTCGGGTGCTACTCTCATCACCTCTTCAACAGAGGTTAGGCCAGCCCCTACTTTTTGAGCCCCACTTAAACGCAGGGTTCGCATACCCTCTTTCATCGCCTGTATACGCAACGCTGAAATATCTGCATCGGCGGTAATTAATGGTTTAATCGATTCATTCACCGGCAAAATTTCGTAAATACCCTGCCGGCCCAGGAATCCAGTATTACGGCATTCCAAACAACCAACGGGCTTATACAGCTGCTCCGGTGATTTCACTTTCCACGGCCGCACCAAAGGCTCCCATTCTGCAGCCTGAGTAGGCACAGGTTCTTTACAGTGGTGGCAAAGGGTACGAACCAACCGCTGCGCCATTACCCCGTTTAACGTCACTCGTATTAAATGTGCTGGCACACCTAAATCCAACAACCGAGTAATTGCTGTTGGTGCATCATTAGTATGCAGCGTAGATAAAACCAAATGCCCAGTAAGTGCCGCCTGAATCGCCATTTCAGCAGTATCCAAATCTCGAATCTCACCCACCATAATAATATCTGGGTCTTGCCGCATCAGAGTGCGAATACCCGAGGCAAAATCAAAATCGATTTTGGGTTGTACTTGGCTTTGGTTAAAACTTTCTTCCACCATTTCAATGGGATCTTCAATGGTGCTGACGTTAACGTCTTCTGTAGATAACTGCTTCAATGTGGAATAAAGCGTGGTTGTCTTTCCTGAACCCGTAGGACCTGTCACCAACACAATGCCATGGGGCCGATTGGTCATTTCTTCCCAATGTTGTAGATCATCTCCACTCAACCCCAAATCACTAAAGCTACGTAGCAATACTTCGGGATCAAAAATCCGCATCACCAGCTTTTCACCAAATGCGGTAGGTAATGTAGAAAGCCTCAACTCAATCTCATTGCCTTCCGGGGTGACAGTTTTGACCCGGCCATCTTGGGGCCTGCGTTTTTCTGCGACATTCATACGGCCCAGAATTTTGATGCGGCTGGTCACAGCCGTCATCACTTGATCGGGCAATTCATAAACCTGATGTAATACGCCATCAATACGAAAACGAATTTTTCCTTTTTCACGTCGTGGCTCAAGGTGGATATCACTGGCTCTTTGATCAAAGGCATACTGTAACAACCAGTCCACGATATTGACGATATGCTGATCTTGGGCATCTGGATCTTTTAGTGAACCGATTTCCAGCAACTGCTCAAAGTTAGTGACACCTGAACGGTTATCTCCGGTCTGCCCCTTAGCACCGAAAACAGACTTAGCAAGGGAATAAAATTCAACGGTGTACTTCCCAACATCAATAGGATTGGCGATCACTCGCTTTACTTTTTTACGACTAGTCTGCTCCAGATCTGGCAACCAAGAGGTAGCAAATGGCTGTGTGGTAGCAACAATGATTTCGTCACCGCTGGCATCAATGCACAAAATACTGTGACGCCGGGCAAACTGAAAAGACATCACACCCGTCACAGCCGTCACATCAACTTTTAGTGGATCGATATGTGCTATCTCCAAACCGCTAGTTTCAGACAACCAACGCGTCAGGTCTTCAATGGTGAGCTGCTTGCCAGGCTCACTGGCATTTTGCGGTCGCTGACCAGCAATATAAGCAAAGGGATGTAATAACGATTGTTCTTTATTGCGCTGAGAACCGGCAATACTATTCGCATCTTCACGAGCCAACAGACCATCAGCCACCAAGTCATTGAGTATATTGCTCAAATCCAGTTGACGCTCTACCACTGCTTCCCCGGCCATAACTTTCTCCTGACTGATCGTTTTCACCACACTAATGGCCATGTTGGCTGTTAATGAAACATGCCTGATTGTAGCTACAAAACCCCCGCTCAACCACCATTCAACTATGAGATAAGCCCATTCACAGAACTTCCACTTCACAACTGAAAAAAACGAACTAAGATTTACCTGATACAGGACACATAATCATATCAATTTAATTTAAGGTGAAATTTAAGGAAGGCATATGTCCAGGAAAGGAGAAGACGACGGCACACATTTTCGCTCAGCCAGAGTAGAGAGCCTTAATGGGCAGTGGTATTTTGCTGTTCGCGAAGGCGCAAAGCTCGTTGGTCCTTTTGGCTCCCAAAAAGAAGCTCAAAACGCAGCTGACTCATACGCCAAAGATATTGACGAAGGCCGTGACCCACTTCATGTCATGTCAGACCAAGTCGTTGCCAAAGGCTTCTCTTTAAAATAGAAGCCATATCAACATATAAGAAAACCTATAGCCTCACAGTTATTACCGGCAAGATCACAGGTACAACCAATCAACAGTTGTAGCTTCTCAGGTTGCTTTTTCACATATCCACCGTAGACTCGAAATATGCAACTCATTTCCATGCTCCAACAATTGGTCGCCAGCAATTCCATAAGCAGTATCAATCCCTCTCTGGATCAAGGTAATAGAGAAGTCATTGAACTGCTGGCTAACTGGCTAAACGAACTCGGTTTTGCCACCGAAGTAATGCCCCTTGCCGACCCAAGAAAAGCAAACTTAATCGCCACATTGGGAACAGGTCCTGGCGGCCTGGTTTTAGCCGGCCACACCGATACTGTGCCCTGCGATGAAAAGCTGTGGAATAACAACCCTTTTCAATTAACTGAAAAAGACAAACGTCTCTACGGGCTTGGCACCTGCGATATGAAAGGGTTTTTCCCTCTGGCCATTGAAGCAGTAAAGCCCTTCCTTGAAAAACCACTAAAACACCCCCTGATTATTCTTGCCACGGCGGACGAAGAATCCTCCATGATGGGTGCAAGGACCCTAGTCGAAGCTGGCCAACCTAAAGCACGCTATGCCCTTATCGGTGAGCCTACAGGCATGAAGCCCATCAGCATGCACAAAGGCATCATGGTGGAAAAACTAATAATTGAAGGTCGTTCCGGGCATTCCAGCGATCCCTCCCTGGGCGTTAATGCCATGGAAACCATGCATCAAGTTATGGGGGAACTATTGGCCGTAAGAGACAAACTCAAAAGCGACTACCACAACCCACAGTTTGCGGTGGATTACCCCACCATGAACCTTGGCTGTATTCATGGCGGCAATAATCCCAATCGTATCTGTGGCCAATGTGAGCTCGGCTTTGAAATCCGCCCTTTACCGGGAATGGATATGGCCAAACTGCAACAAATGATCAATGAGCGAGTACTGCCTTTTGAACAAAAAAATGGCGTGACTATTTCACTAAATCATTACGATGTTCCCTCTTACTCAGCAGCGCCGGATTCCAAGCTGGCCAAGATTTGTGAATCCCTGACCAATCATCCCTGCGAAGCCGTTTCCTTTGCCACAGAAGCACCGTATTTAGAACAACTCGGCATGGATGTAATGGTGCTCGGGCCGGGAAATGTCGAGCAGGCCCATCAACCCGATGAATATCTGGCACTGGATCGCATTCAACCAACTGTGGATTTTCTCACCCAGCTAATTGGCCGCTGCTGTTTATAACTATTGATTATAGTTCTGGTTATTTATACTGTTAGATATGACTAATAACTTTTTCCGAGGTAAGTGCCCCAAGCACTAAATAAATTAAAGTGACCGACCCTGTAAAATTCCTGCGTGACACCGCCCCCTACATCAATACACACAGGGGCAAAACCTTTGTGCTGGCCCTCAGCGGCGAGGCGGTTGACCATGCCAATTTCACTAACATCGTTCACGACATTGCTCTGCTACACAGCTTAGGAATCAAACTGGTACTAGTGCATGGCGCAAAAACCCAGGTGGAAGAACGGCTAAAAAGCTGTGCTATTACCGCACAATTTGATCAACACACTCGGATTACTGATAGCGAAAGTATGGCTTGTGTTAAAGACGCCGTAGGTAGTACCCGAATTACCATAGAAGCCAAACTCTCTACCGGCGCAGCGAATTCACCCATGCATGGCGCCCGGATTCAGGTGGTTGGTGGCAACTTAATAACCGCAAAACCTCTGGGAGTGAAAGACGGTATCGATTTTCACCATACCGGCGAAGTGCGCAGAATTGATCAAAAGAGTCTTCAAAAGCAATTGGATGATGGCGCTATTGTGCTGCTCTCACCCATTGGCTACTCGCCCACAGGTGAAGCGTTTAACCTGAACTATGAAGATATCGCCACTCATGCCGCTATTAGCGTAGGTGCTGAAAAACTGATTATGTTTAGTGCTGACACAGGCATCTCAGATCAACAGGGCAACCTGATTAAAATGCTGTCTCTTAACGAGGTTCCCGGCTGCCTGGACAACCTCAACGGCGAAGTTGCATTGCAGAATGCCCTGATGGCCTGTTATCAAGCCTGTGAAAACAGTGTATCCAGAGGACACATTATCAGCTATGCCCACAATGGCGCACTAATAGAAGAACTGTTTACCCGTGAAGGGAATGGCACTCTGGTACTAAAAAATGGTGCGAATACCATTCGGCAAGCAACCATTGATGATGTCGGCGGACTCCTTGAGCTCATTACCCCTCTGGAAGAACAAGGTATATTGGTCAAACGTTCACGGGAATTACTGGAAACTGAAATCTCCCGTTTTTCTATTATTGAACATTCCGAAGGCATGCTAGTCGGTTGCGCCGCACTCTATCCCTTTAACGGGGGTGACAGTAATAGCAGCAACAGTGCCGAGCTGGCCTGTGTTGCTACCCATCCTGACTTTATCAATCAGGGCATTGCCAGCGGGCTGCTTGAGCACATTGAATATCTGGCCATACAACAAGGCATCAAAAAACTGTTTGTCCTCACGGTAAAAGCGGGCCACTGGTTTAAGGAAAAAGGCTTTGTGGATTCCAGCCTGGACGACTTGCCTGCTGAACGTCAATCCCTCTACAACTTACAGCGGAATTCACATATTTTCTGCAAGAATCTCTGACATCAGGTAATTATCCGCGCCACTCTTTGGTATCCTTGCGAACTTGATGATTTACAACCGAATTTTTAGCTAATAGCCCTACAAATTAAAAGGTATTACCCATGCCGACATATCGTTCACACACCACCACCAAAGGCAGAAACATGGCCGGAGCTCGTGCCCTATGGCGCGCTACCGGTATGAAAGATGATGACTTTCATAAACCCATTATTGCTGTCGCTAACTCCTTCACCCAGTTTGTTCCAGGGCATGTACACCTGAAAGACATGGGCCAGTTGGTCTGTGAGGAAATCGCCAAAGCTGGCGGTGTCGGTCGTGAGTTCAATACCATTGCCGTAGATGACGGTATCGCCATGGGCCACGACGGCATGCTCTATTCGCTGCCTTCTCGCGACATTATTGCCGACTCCGTGGAATACATGGCGAACGCCCACTGTGCCGATGCACTGGTATGCATCTCCAACTGCGACAAAATTACCCCCGGAATGTTGATGGCTGCGCTGCGGCTGAATATTCCTGCGATCTTTGTCTCCGGCGGCCCAATGGAAGCAGGCAAAACCAAACTATCTGAGCACAAGCTGGACTTAGTCGATGCCATGGTCATTGCTGCTGACCCATCAGCATCAGATGAAATGGCCGATGAATACGAACGTTCAGCCTGCCCAACCTGTGGCTCCTGTTCCGGTATGTTCACCGCAAACTCCATGAATTGTTTGACCGAAGCACTGGGGCTGTCATTGCCTGGTAACGGAACTACATTGGCGACCCATGCAGATCGTCGAGGATTGTTTGAAGAAGCAGGTCGTCGTATCGTGGAAATGAGTAAACAATATTACGAAGAGGACGACCTCTCGGTATTGCCGCGCTCTATTGCCAGCTTTAACTCCTTTGAAAATGCCATGGTCATGGATATCGCCATGGGTGGTTCCACCAATACTATTTTGCACTTGCTGGCGGCGGCTCAAGAAGCCGATGTCGACTTCACCATGGCAGACATTGATCGTCTGTCACGCAAAGTACCACAGCTCTGTAAAGTGGCCCCCAATACTCCCGAATACCACATTGAAGATGTTCACCGCGCCGGTGGCGTATTTGGTATTTTAGGCGAACTCGATCGTGCCGGATTACTCCACACCGATGGTTCTACCGTCCATACAAAAACACTGTCAGAAGCACTGGACAAGTGGGACATCATGAGAATAAACGACGAAGCTACTAACACGTTCTTCAAGGCAGGCCCCGCCGGCATCCCAACCCAGCAAGCCTTCAGTCAGGACACTCGCTGGAACTCACTGGATGCAGATAGAGCCAATGGCTGTATTCGCAGTTTAGAAAATGCCTACAGTCTCGAAGGCGGCTTGGCCGTACTGTTTGGCAATATCGCCCTGGATGGCTGTGTTGTTAAAACCTCTGGTGTAGATGAATCCATTCTTAAATTCTCTGGCCCCGCTTATATTTGCGAAAGCCAGGACCAGGCCGTTGATGACATTATCAACGACCGTGTCAAAGAAGGTGATGTAGTGATTATCCGCTATGAAGGCCCACGCGGTGGCCCCGGTATGCAGGAAATGCTCTATCCCACCAGCTACCTAAAATCCAAAGGACTGGGTAAAGCCTGTGCACTCATTACCGATGGTCGTTTCTCCGGTGGTACATCAGGTTTGTCCATTGGCCACGTTTCACCCGAAGCTGGGGCCGGTGGAGCTATTGGCTTAATCAATCAAGGTGACACTATCGAAATTGATATCCCCAATCGGACAATCAATGTTGCACTTACGGATAAAGAACTGGAAAGCCGAAGAACAGCACGGGATAAGAAAGGCTGGCAACCGGAAGAAAAACGCCCCCGCCAGATTTCAGCAGCCTTGAAAGCTTATGCCATGTTTGCGACGAGTGCGGATAAGGGAGCGGTTAGGGATTTGGATCAGTTGAAGTAAGCTATTATTTTACTGGCCACTACACTCCCTCTTTGTTGAGCTAATTTGTTGAGCTAACCAAGTTATTGAGAAAGGGTAATGAAAGACACAAAACATAAACTTAGCTCACTGACTATCGCTCTACATTGGATAATTGGTATTACCATTATCGGGCTACTGGCTCTGGGCAAATATATGGAGTCTAACGAAGCTTATGCTTTGTACGATATCCATAAATCCATTGGCATGATCATCATTGCTTTTGTACTGACGCGTGTTGTCTGGCGAATTCTGAACGGTTGGCCTGAGCCTGCTT
>JAJFKD010000139.1 GCA_021773405.1 Porticoccus sp. | reverse complement strand
TTATATAATATTGTCGAAGAGATTCGCGACCTGGCAATTGGTAGCCACACCACCAATGACTGGACCCAATTAGTCGAATTAATGGGGCAATTGTCCGATGATGAATTGGTGCCCGTCGCCCGCGCTTTTACCCACTTCCTGAATTACGCCAATATTGCTGAGCAACACCATCAAGTCCGACTTGGACGTGAACAATTACGTAATGAAACACTGACTGATAGCACTGACCCACTGCCCGGCTCATTCACTGAATTATTACCGCGCCTGTTAGAAAAAGGCATTACCGGCGACGCACTTTACGATGCGGTAACGACGATGAATGTGGAACTGGTGTTAACCGCACACCCCACAGAAATTACCCGCCGTACCCTGCGCCGTAAATTTAATGAAATCAGTGAAACCCTCTCGACCCTCGATCATGGTGATGCAACACCAACCCATCATCAGCACCATCTAGAAAGACTTCGCCGCCGTATTTTATCCCACTGGCATACGGACGAGATTCGTCGCCATAAACCTACCCCAATAGACGAAGCAAAATGGGGCTTTGCCACGGTAGAGGAAACCCTATGGCAAGCACTGCCCGATTTTTTACGTGAGTTAGACCGACAATTAGCTAAAAAAACTGGGAAGCACTTGCCTTTAACCGCCACACCTATTCGCTTTACCTCATGGATGGGTGGCGACCGGGACGGCAACCCCAATGTCACCGCGAAAGTGACGGAACAAGTCATTACCCTGGGGCGCTGGCAAGCGGCAGACTTATTATTTAATGATATTAATGAGCTGCGTGAAGACCTATCAGTTACCGAGTGTAATCAGGCACTACGAGATAAGGTCGGGCCTCACCGGGAGCCCTATCGGGAGTTTTTACGGGAAGTGCGCCAACGATTACAAAACACCCGTGATTGGGCTGATGCAAAGTTACGAGGCCGAGAGTTAGACCTACCCATTTATTTGTATGATCACGAAATATTAGAACCCCTGCAACTGATACATGATTCATTGGTTGAATGTGGCATGGAGGGTATTGCTGAAGGAAGCCTGGCAACAATTATTCGCCGGGTATCCTGTTTCGGTATGACATTACTGCGACTGGATATTCGACAAGATTCAGAACGTCATCGCGATGCCATCAGCGAAATAACCGATCACTTGGGCATAACAGTCAACGGTGTTTCTTATAAAGATTGGAGTGAAGAAGATAAACAAGCCTTTTTACTCGATGAGATTCAAAACCTTCGCCCCTTAATTCCAGATGATTTTCCTGCGTCACCCGATGCCCAGGAAGTACTCGATACGTTTAAGGTATTATCACAACAACCCCCTTCTGTATTGGGTGCTTACATTATTTCCATGGCGACACACCCATCGGATGTGTTGGCTGTCCGTTTATTACAGCAAAAAACTGGCTGCAAACACCCCCAACGTATCGTGCCGCTATTTGAAACACTAAGCGATTTGGAGGGTGCGGCACAGGCAATCGATCGCCTGCTTTCTATCGATGATTACAAAAATGCCATTGATGGCCACCAGGAAGTCATGATCGGGTATTCCGATTCTGCCAAAGATGCCGGTTTTTTTGCCGCCGCCTGGGGGCAATATCAAGCACAGGAAGCCATCAGTGCTGTTTGTGAAAAACACGATATTCACCTGACGTTATTCCATGGCCGAGGCGGTTCTGCCAGTCGTGGTGGAGGCCCTGCCCACGATGCATTGCTGTCTCAACCACCAGGAACCATCAATGGCAGCTTGCGCGTCACTGAACAAGGGGAAATGATTCAGTTTAAATTTGGCTTGCATGAACTGGCTATGCGCAATTTAGAGCTCTACACCACGGGCGCATTGGAAGCCACACTCGCACCCCCACCAAAAGCCAAACAAAGTTGGCGCAATATGATGCAGCAATTATCTGACGATTCTGTCATCGAGTATCGTCGAATTGTTCATCATGATCCACGCTTCGTACCCTATTTTCGTACCGTCACACCTGAATTGGAGTTGCGCCGTTTAGCGTTGGGCAGCCGCCCTGCCAAACGACATGTCAGCGGTGGAGTGGAAAGCTTACGGGCAATTCCCTGGGTGTTTGCGTGGACACAAATGCGCTTTATGTTGCCTGCCTGGCTGGGTACCGGCAAAGCATTGATGGATGCCACCGAACAAGGCCAGCAAGAACTACTGCAAGAGATGCAACAAAACTGGACTTTCTTCCGAATGCTAATGGATATGCAGGAAATGGTATTGGCTAAAGTGGACAGCCGTGTCGCCGCCTATTACGAACATCGGCTGCTAAGCTCGGGAGAAACAGAACAGGAATCACTCATAGGGTTGGGCGAAGAGTTACAAGCTGGTTTGGCCCAGGCAAAGGAAGCCGTTCAAAAAATCAGTGGCCATGAATTACTGTACAACAACCCTGCACTGCAACACTCCATTATGCGCCGCAACCCTTACATCGATCCACTGCATATTACCCAAGTAGAATTAATGCGCCGTTTGCGTGAACACGACGATGGTGATCAGCCCTTGCTAGAACAGGGCTTAATGGTTTCTATCGCAGGTATTGCTGCAGGCTTGAGGAATACTGGTTAGAGGACTACGGGTTAAAGAAAAAGTTACTCCCCCCTTAACGCATCAATTGGGCTTAACTGCGTTGCATTCAGAGCCGGCCTCACACCGGCCATCAGCCCAACCGCCATAGATACAATCAACGCTACGATGATGATTTCCGGCTTTAGAGCAATAGGCAGTCCTGGAAGAAATATTTGAAGTAGAACTGCCAACAGCACTACGGTTAGCACGCCAGTCAGACCACCGATTAACCCCAGCAACACAGCCTCACCCAAAAACAGATTACGCACTAAGCTGCGGGTGCACCCCATGGCGCGTAGCAACCCTACTTCGCTAGTACGTTCGGCCACAGTAATCATCAGGATGGTCGATATTCCCACAGCACCCACTAAAAGCGAAATCGCCCCAAGGCCACCCCCAGCATATTTAAGAATTTCCAGAATGTTATCCATGGTTTCCATCATCTGATCCTGGGTAATCAGGGTGAAGTCCTCGAAACCGTGCCGATCAATTAATAATTTACTGATATTTTTTGTGAGGGTTTTGGTGGCCACGGAAGGACTGTAAAAAATATCCACTTCCATCAGGCTTTCACGATTAAATAACTGCAAGCCTTTATTGGCGGGAATATAAATCATGTCGTCCAAGTCGGTACCGAGAAACTGCCCTTTGGGTGCGATAACCCCCACCACCCTAAACCGGTTGCCACCCACATGTACAAACTCACCCAACGGATTGCTGTTACCAAATAACTCCTTCTTCAATTTGCTACCTAGCACCGCAAAAGCTCTGGCCCGAGACATATCCTCCACCGGCAAAAATGTGCCCTGGGCAATTTCCAACTTCCAGGCTTTATCTGCTAGCGCACCGACTCCCGCTACGTCGGTATAACGGCTCATCCCTTTAGCTTTTATTTGGGCCGTACCCATAACCACTGGCACTACTTCCTGTACACCGGGAATGCGCGCCAATGCCTCGGCATCTGCCAGGGATAACGGGCGAGTAGTGTTGAGAATGCCGCTAAGGCCAAATGTTTCTGTTTTGCCCGGTGTGATAGCCACAATATGACTACCAAACTGGGTAAACTCCTGAATCACGAACTGTCGCAAGCCCTCACCTAATGAGCTCAACAGCACCATAGCGGCAATACCGATGGCAAAGCCAAGAATGGTCAAGGTAGAGCGCATTCGCTGCATCCACAGAGCCAAAATCACCCAGCGCAGATAATCCCAAAATTTCATTCTGAGTTATCCCCCCTGACCTCTAAGTGCCAACACTGGATCGAGAGCTGATGCTCGACGGGCCGGCATAATAGAAAACACTAATCCAGCTAACAATGCAGTTCCCACTGCTGCAGGCATAGACCACCAGGGTGGAAAAATGGGGAACACTGGCCAGAGCCGACCAATGATCAATACCACTGCCCAGGCAAAAATAATCCCGGCTACGGAACCCAACGATACCAGCATCAACGATTCCCCAAGAAATAATTGCCGTACCTGAGCACTACTGGCTCCAATAGCTTTTAGCAGGCCAATTTCCCGTTTTCTTTGGCTCACGGAAATCAAGCTGAGGTTCATAATCAAAATGCCTGCTACTAATAAGCTGATCGCAGCAATGGCGGCAATAGCCAGGGTCAGGGTAGCGAGAATGTTATCAAAGGCTGCGAGCATGGCATCCTGACTGACGATAGTAATATCCTCATCACCCTCATGCCTCTCACGGATAATTTCCAAAATTCTTTTTTCAGTTCTGCTGGCATCAGCATTGCCAGTGAGTTCGATTAGCACCCGGAATAATCCCGGCGAATTAAACATTTGCTCAGCTGTGCGTACCGGAACAATAATCATATCGCTCAAGTCCATTCCCAGGGACTCACCTCGCTCAACTAAAACACCAATCACCCGCAAACGTCGGTCTCCGGCTCTTATCCATTCACCAATGGCTCGGCTATGACCGAACAACTCCCGTTTAAGCTTCGAACCCAGTACACAAACAGCCATGGCTTCAGTGCGAGTTCGGTTGGGCAATATTTTTCCTTGGGAAACTTCTAACTGTCGCACCTGAAAAATTTCCGGCGTACTACCCAGTACAATGGCTTCACGGGAAAGGCTTTCCACTGCAATGGCAGTGGTACCTGCAATCACTGGAGCTACCGCTTCTATGGAAGGAATACGATCCAATGCCTGGGCATCTTCCAGGGTCAGGTCTCTGGGCGCCGTACCATATATGGGTGGAGAGCCACCGGTGGTTTCCTTACGCCCTGGAAACACAATCAACAATTGATTACCTAGTGCTGAAAACTCCTGATCCACATAACGGCGAGCACCTTCACCCAGGCTTGTAAGCAAAATAACTGAGGCGACACCTAACCCCACCGCCAATAACAACAAGCCAGTACGCACCCGATGGCGCAAAAAAATCTGCCCGTTAAAACGAATCTGGTCAGCCAGGTACATGCTCTGCACCCGTCTGTTTTTCAGGGCCAAAAAGTGATTCACTTTTTATATCCGCTTCAACGGTACCGTCCACCATACGAATTTGACGATGGGCACGCTGCCCCAGATTAAGATCGTGAGTAACCACCAGTAGGGTAATACCCTCAGCATTAAGGTTTTCCAGTACTGAAATAATTTCCTTTCCCGACGCCTGATCCAGATTCCCGGTGGGTTCATCCGCCAACAGTATTCTCGGTTTCATCACAATGGCACGAGCAATGGCTACCCGCTGTAATTGTCCACCGGACAGTTGATTGGGATGATGCCCTGACCAAGCTTCTAGACCGACTTGGGCCAATACTTCTGTAGCGGCAGCACGGCGCTCGCTCAAAGCAATGCCAGCCAACATCATTGGGAGCTCAATATTCTCCAACGTAGTGAGCCTGTTGACCAAGTGAAACGATTGAAAGATAAAGCCGATCTGTTCACCACGAAGCCGGGCACGCTGCTCCTCAGGTAGAGATTCAGTATGAATATTATCCAACAAATAACTACCGCTATCAGGGCGGTCCAGCAATCCAATCATATTCAGCAGAGTAGATTTTCCGGAGCCAGATGGTCCCATTACAGACAAGTACTCACCTTCCCCAACGGAGATACTGACATCCCTGAGTGCTCGCAGAGGTGAGTCACCCACTATGTAGGTTTTATTGACGTTCTGTAGTTCGATCATTTAATTCAGTTCGATCATTTAATTCAGCTTAGTCATCAACAACAATACCAACTTCTGCCCTAGCGCCAGCTACCAC
>JAJFKD010000138.1 GCA_021773405.1 Porticoccus sp. | reverse complement strand
CGATCCTATCCCTGGCAAGACCATGCCAGCGGTAACGGTTGTCGAGCGCGATTATCCAAACCTCTACAAACGTTTCACAGCGCTTGGTCCGTTGATGGACAAGATCGGCAATGGCGGCAAAGGCATTGCCTGGAATACCGAGCATGAAGTTGAACATCTCAAAGCGCTCAACGGTGTCGTCACAGAGGAAGGGCCAACCAAGGGGATGGCGCGCATCGAAAGCGATATCGATGCGACGGAAGTCATCTTGATGCTAGCGCCCGAAACAAATGGCGAAGTCGCCGTAAAAGCCTGGGATGCGCTGGAAAAGTTCACCGGCCAGAACCACAAGCATTTGGCGTTACCGAAAGAAGACGAGAAAATTCGCTTCCGCGATGTGGTGGCGCAGCCGCGCAAGATTATCTCCTCACCCACATGGTCTGGTTTGGAAGATGAGCATGTGAGCTATAACGCGGGTTATACCAATGTCCACGAGTTGATCCCGTGGCGAACTATTACCGGTCGCCAACAGTTCTACCAGGATCACAAATGGATGGAGGCCTTTGGTGAGCAGCTGATTTCATACCGTCCACCTATTCATACCAACACCATTGATTTGGTGAAGGATAAGAAGTCCAACGGCAATAAAGAGATTGTGCTGAACTGGATTACACCTCATCAAAAATGGGGTATCCACAGTACTTATTCTGACAACCTGTTGATGCTTACCTTGTCTCGTGGTGGCCCAATTATTTGGCTGAGTGAAATTGATGCTAAAAAAGCGGACATTGAAGATAACGATTGGGTAGAAGTGTTCAACGTCAATGGTGCCATTGCCTGCCGTGCAGTTGTTAGTCAGCGGGTAAAAGAGGGCATGGTGATGATGTATCACGCCCAGGAGCGCATCGTGAATGTTCCCGGTAGTGAAACAACTGGAACTCGTGGTGGTCATCACAACTCGGTCACCCGGATTGTGATGAAGCCAACCCATATGATCGGTGGTTATGCCCAACAATCCTATGGTTTCAACTACTACGGCACTGTGGGTTGTAACCGTGACGAAATGGTTGTGGTTCGCAAAATGGATAAGGTTGATTGGCTCGATAACGAGACCGGTGACGGCCTTCCTCAACCACTTCCAACCGAAGTTTAAGGAGACAGCTCAATGAAAATTAGATCTCCAATAATTGCGAATGGTGTCCTGCACCATATGGCACAGCACAAATTAAAGAAATTAAATATTGAGGAGGCACAATCATGAAAATCAGATCTCAAGTTGGAATGGTGCTGAATCTCGATAAATGTATCGGTTGTCACACCTGCTCCATCACCTGTAAAAATGTGTGGACCTCTCGTGAAGGCATGGAATATGTCTGGTTCAACAATGTTGAAACTAAACCAGGTATTGGTTATCCGAAAGAGTGGGAGAACCAGGATAAATGGAATGGGGGCTGGGTTCGCAATAAGGATGGTTCAATTAATCCAAAAATTGGCGGTAAATTTCGGGTGTTGGCAAATATTTTTTCCAACCCTGATTTGCCCGAAATAGACGATTACTATGAACCGTTTGATTTTGACTACCAACATTTGCATACCGCGCCACTGTCTGATCATCAGCCTACAGCGCGCCCGCGCTCGCTGGTGTCCGGTAAGCGCATGCAAAAAATCGAATGGGGCCCAAACTGGGAAGAGATTCTCGGTACTGAATTCGCAAAGCGTAGTGTCGATAAAAACTTCGACAATATGCAAAAGGAAATGTACGGCGAATTTGAAAATACCTTCATGATGTATTTGCCACGTTTGTGTGAGCACTGCTTGAATCCTACTTGTGCTGCATCCTGTCCTTCAGGTGCGATCTACAAGCGGGAAGAAGATGGCATCGTACTAATTGACCAGGAGAAGTGTCGTGGTTGGCGGATGTGTGTGTCCGGTTGTCCTTACAAAAAGATCTACTTCAATTGGAAATCCGGTAAATCAGAAAAATGTATTTTCTGTTACCCACGAATTGAATCGGGTCAGCCGACGGTTTGTTCAGAAACCTGTGTAGGCCGTATTCGTTACCTGGGTGTACTGTTGTATGACGCCGACAAAATTCAGGAAGTGGCCAGTACTGAAAATGAGAAAGACCTGTATAAAGAGCAATTGGGGATCTTCCTTGACCCCAATGATCCAGCTGTTATCGCCCAGGCTAGAAAAGATGGTATTCCCGATTCGACGATTACCGCTGCGCAACAATCACCTGTTTATAAATTGGCAGTAGATTGGCAGCTGGCACTACCGTTGCACCCTGAATATCGCACCTTACCTATGGTTTGGTATGTGCCACCATTGTCACCCATCCAGTCTGCAGCAGATGCGGGACATATGGGGATGAATGGTGTTATTCCAGATGTAGATTCCCTGCGTATTCCCGTTAAATACTTGGCAAATCTGCTTACTGCAGGCGACGAAGAGCCGGTTAAATTGGCTCTGAAACGTCTATTGGCCATGCGTGCCTACAAGCGTTCACAAATTGTAGATGGTGAACAGGACATGCAAGTGCTGGAAGAGGTTGGTTTGAGCGAGCTTCAAGTAGAGGATATGTATCGCTACCTAGCCATTGCCAACTATGAAGATCGCTATGTGATTCCTACGGCTCACCGTGAAGAGGCGATGTCTGAAGCCTTTGCAGAACGTGGTGGTTGTGGTTTCTCATTTGGTAATGGTTGTTCTACAGGTGAATCGGATATCAACCTGTTTGGTACCAAGAAAACTACTCGTCGGGATGTGATCGATACCGTTCAGGTTTGGGAGGAATAACATCGTGGATATTATTAAAGTAATTTCTCGATTAATGGATTATCCAACTGCCGAACTACAAGGGCAGGTTTCGAATATTGAGTCGGTCATCAATGGTGCGCGGGAGATTTCTCCTGCCATGCGCCAACAGTTAATCCACTTGCTTCATGAGATTTACGATGGTGACTTATTGGATGCTCAGGAGACTTATACCGGTATGTATGACCGTGGTCGTTCACTGTCTTTGCTTTTATTTGAGCACGTGCATGGTGAATCCCGCGATCGTGGTCAGGCCATGGTGGATTTGTTGAGTATCTATGAACAGCATGGTTTTAATTTGAACGCACGGGAACTGCCAGATTATATTCCTCTACATTTGGAATTTTTGGCTCATTTGCCCGACCTTGATATACGGGAGGGACTGTCCGATATCAGCCATATTCTCGGTATGCTCAATGCCCGCCTTCAAGAACGTGAATCAAACTATGCTTCATTATTTGAAGCTTTATTGATGATCAGTGGTGTTCAAGTTGATATCAGTGAGTTGCGTGAAAAAGCGGCTGGTGAAAAGCGGGATGATACCCCGGAAGAACTGGACAAAATCTGGGAGGAAGAAGCCGTCACTTTTGGTGCGGGAGATGCCCTCGGCAGTGGATGTTCGACATCAAGCCCGTCTTTTACAAATAAAGCGTCACCTAAAAAGTCAGCGGATGAGGCAGTCGCCGTTCGCTGGGCGAATTAAGGCAAATTTTTAAGGAGTAGATTCATGAACACAAATACTATCTTATTTGGCCTATACCCCTATCTTGCTGCCTTAGTTTGTGTGGTTGGTTGTTGGGTTCGGTATGACCGCGAACAATATTCCTGGAAGGCTGGTTCCAGCCAGGTGCTTCGCACCAAAGGTATGCGTATCGCCAGCAACGCCTTCCATGTCGGTATTTTGTTTGTATTGGCCGGTCATTTTGTTGGGCTGTTGATGCCGGAGTCGCTTTATCACCATGTGATTTCGACACCTAATAAGCAACTGTTGGCCATGATTTCCGGCGGCTTGTTTGGCGCCTTGTGCTTTGTGGGGCTGACCATGCTTATTGTCCGTCGTTTTACCGATGAGCGTGTGAGGGCAAGCAGTAGTTTTTCCGACAATTTGGTTCTGGTACTACTATATGTCCAGTTAATTTTGGGTATGAGTACAATTTATGCATCAAGTCATCATATGGACGGTTCAGTGATGGTGATGTTGGCCAATTGGGCGCAGTCCATTGTACTTTTTCAGCCAATGGAAGCTGCTGCATCCATAGCACCGGTGGGCTTAGTGTATAAGCTACATGTTTTTCTGGGAATGACGTTGTTCTTGATCTTCCCCTTCACACGCTTGGTCCATATCGTGAGTGGATTGGCTGCGCCAGTGAAGTATTTACTACGTAACTATCAGATTGTTCGGCAGAAACGAGCATAATCTGAGTTGTTTTTGGCGCGAAAGGCCGGGATAATACCCGGCCTTATTTTTTCGGCAGAAAAAGTAGACTGCCTTAAGTGAAGATAAGTGGTTTGAAGATAAACTGTCATTTTGAGAAACATTAGTAGAGAAACACTATGAATACCCCTTCCAACAACGAACCCAATGAAAACACGGCCCCTGATATTGCTGAAATTAAGGTTAATGGCTCTGTCATTACTCCTGATCAGGTTGTTCGTGAGATGCAATATCACGCTGCTGAATCACCGGAAGTTGCTATTCAGAAATCCTCTGAGGTGTTGATCATTCAAGAGTTGCTGATTCAAAAAGCCAAAGAGCTTGGCCTTGATAAAGACGTACCTGAAGACGGCGAAACGCCTAAGCAAGAAGCAATCATCAGTCGATTGATTGAGCAGGAAGCGAAAAAACCACTTGTTATGGAAGATGAGTGCGAAAAGTATTACAACGAAAATAAAGAGCATTTCGTCAGTAAAGAAATGCTAGAGCTAAAGCATATTCTTTTAGGGGCAGACCCAAAAGATGAAGCCCTGAGAGCAGAAGCCAAGCAAAAAGCAGAGGGACTGATTGCCAGCTTATCGGATTCCATTGATGAATTTGAAGCACTGGCTAAAGAGCATTCGGATTGCCCTTCCAATGAAACTGGCGGCAGTTTGGGTCAAATCAGCCGAGGCCAGACCACGCCAGAATTTGACGAGGCTGTGTTTGAGCTTGAGGAAGGCCTGGCCAAAGACCCTGTGGAGTCCAAGTTTGGCTACCACGTAGTTTATATTGATAAGCGTATACCAGAGGTACAACTCGAATTTGAACAAGTTAAAGACGATGTGGCTCATATGTTGATTGAGTTCGGACAGCGTAAATCTATTAGTCTATACATCCACAAACTGATCGATGAAGCTGAGATTGAAGGTGTGGATTTCGAAGTAGGTAAGCAGGCTTAATCGATTTTATATTCTTCGTAAAAAAAACGGCTAACATATTTTGTTAGCCGTTTTTTTATTCCTATCTGTATTTCCATTCTTTCCAAAAATAATTGCCTGCCACGATAAAAAGATCACTTTAATTTTTTACCCTACCAATCGGGATGGCGTTTTTCCAAAAAAGCGGATAGTCCTTCCTGTCCCTCGTCGGACACCCTGATTTCAGCTAAACGTTTGCAAGTTTCCAGTCGTGTTTCGTCATCAATAGGGCGGTGGCCAATATTTTGTATCAGGTTTTTTATGGCACACATTGCTGCGGGGCTGTTGGATAGTAAACTCTGGGTGATTCCTTCGATGGTGGAGTCCAGCTCTGTTTTGTCTACGACTTCATGAATTAATCCTAAAGCTAATGCCTGATGAGAGTTGATAGTTTCTGCGGATAGGAAGTAGCGTTGGGCCTGCCTAATTCCGATAGCTTGGATGATATAGGGGCTAATCGTTGCGGGAATTAAACCAATTTTGGCTTCACTAAAACAGAATGTAGCACTTGTTGTTGCCACCGCAATATCGCAGCAGCTGATTAGGCCCAATGCACCACCAAAGGCTGGCCCCTGAACTTTAGCAATTGTGGGGGCAGGCAATTCGTACAAAACCTTTAGCAGAGTTGATAAGAGTTTGGCATCGGCCAGGTTCTCATCATAACTATATCTTCCCATTCGCTTCATCCAGTCGAGGTCAGCGCCTGCTGAAAAGGTTTTTCCTGCTGCGGTTAATATAACGACACGGGTTTTTGGGTTGTTACCACTGGTTTGAAGGGCATCCGTAAGTTCTATAATCATCTGATCATCAAAAGCATTACATTTGCCGGGACGATTAAGAGTGATGGTGGCTACGCCTCTTTCACCTATTTGGATTGTCACTGTTTTCGTCATAACTCGTTACCCTTGTTAGGGATTGTTAACAGGTTGTAGTCATTGCTCTATTTATATTCAAAACAGGGTTTATATTCAAAAAAGGTTACATCCGAAACACGCCAAAGTGAGTATCTTCAATCGGTTTGTTTAATGAAGTGGAGAGGGCTAAGCCGAGAACTTTACGGGTGTCTGCTGGGTCGATCACTCCGTCATCCCAAAGCCTTGCTGAAGCATAGGTTGGGTTCCCCTGGGTTTCATATTGTTCTATGACAGGATGTTTGATTGATGCTTCTATTTCTTCGCTCCAGGTTTTGCCACGCTGTTTAAATTGTTCTTGTTTCACCTGAGCCAGAACGCTTGCAGCTTGTTCTCCCCCCATAACGGATATGCGGGCATTGGGCCACATAAACAGAAATCTTGGATCATAGGCGCGACCACACATACCGTAGTTTCCAGCGCCAAATGAACCGCCAATAATGACGGTAAATTTAGGTACTTTGGCACAGGCAACGGCCATCACCATTTTTGCACCGTGTTTGGCTATACCCTTGGCTTCATGATGTTTTCCCACCATAAACCCCGTGATATTTTGTAGAAAAATCAGAGGTATTTTTCGCTGACAACAAAGCTCGATAAAGTGAGCACCTTTTTGGGCTGACTCGCTAAATAAGATGCCGTTGTTGGCGATAATACCGACCTTGTGTCCACATAAATGGGAAAAACCACAAACCAATGTTGTGCCATAAAGGGATTTAAATTCATCAAATTCTGAGCCGTCTACAATGCGGGCAATAACTTCACGGACGTTATAGTCCTGATGGTGGTCACAGGGAATAATGCCATAGAGTTCTTCTGGGCTATAAAGGGGTTCTTGCAGATTGTATTGTGGTTCTACATAGGGAACCGTTGGTTGTAGGACCGGGCCTTTTTTGTTCAGATGACTAATACATTGTCGCGCTAACGCTAGGGCATGCTGATCATCCTCCGCATAATGATCTGCAACACCAGAGGTGCGACAGTGTAAATCTGCACCACCCAGTTCTTCGGCAGTAACATCTTCTCCTGTTGCCGCTTTTACCAGTGGGGGACCACCAATAAAAATAGTGCCCTGGTTTTTTACGATAATGGTTTCATCGGCCATAGCTGGCACGTAAGCACCTCCGGCTGTACAGGAACCCATGACTACCGCAATTTGTGGAATATTTTGCGCCGACATATTGGCCTGGTTAAAAAAGATGCGGCCAAAATGTTCGCGGTCGGGAAATACCTCGTCCTGGTGTGGTAAATAAGCACCCCCGGAGTCCACTAAATAAATACAGGGGAGATTGTTTTCCAGAGCAATTTGTTGCGCGCGCAGGTGTTTTTTTACCGAGAGGGGATAATAGGTACCGCCTTTAACGGTGGCGTCATTGGCGATGATCATGCAGGTTGTTCCATTAACCTGGCCTATGCCGCTAATCATTCCAGCAGCGGGCACATAGTCATCGTAAACATCCCAGGCAGCGAGAGTCGACAGTTCTAAAAATTCAGGCTCAGAACCTTCAGGGGCAGGATCAAGTAATTGTTTTATACGTTCTCTGGGTAATAGTTTTCCCCGAGCAGTGTGTCGTTCACAGGAAGTTTGGTCGCCGCCTTTTTTTATTTGTGCCAATTTGCTGTTAAGGCTCGCTACATGGGCTTCCATCTGCTCCTGGTTTTCGGCAAACGTTTCTGATTTAACATCAATGGTTGATTGGATGACAGTCATGATCTTTTCCTCTCAAGCGGTCTCCGTAAAGAGTTCTCGACCTATTAACATGCGCCTTATTTCACTGGTACCAGCACCTATTTCATACAGCTTGGCATCCCGTAAAAATCGGCCAGCAGGGTAATCGTTGGTATAGCCATTACCTCCAAGCAGTTGAATGGCATCCAGAGCCATTTTTGTCGCTGATTCGGCGGTAAATAGAATAATGGCCGCAGCATCTTTACGGGAGGTTTCACCTCGGTCACAGGCTGCTGCTACGGCGTAGAGATAGGCGCGACAGGCATTCAAGCTGGCGTACATATCGGCCAGTTTTCCCTGAATAAGTTGAAATTCGCCAATGGATTGCCCGAATTGTTTGCGTTCATGTACGTAAGGTAAAACCAGGTCCATGCAAGACTGCATGATGCCCAGAGGTCCAGCCGAAAGTACTGTGCGTTCATAGTCTAATCCTGACATCAAAACCCCCATGCCTTTATGTTCTGCACCCAGTACATTGCACTCAGGAACCTCGGTATCTTCGAATACCAATTCGCAGGTGTTAGATCCACGCATGCCTAATTTGTCGAGCTTTTGGTGGCGGGAAAACCCGGGGGAATTTCTCTCCACAATAAAAGCGGTAATTCCATTTGAATTATCTTCTTGTCCAGATTTAGCGGAGACCACTTTGGCGTAAATAACATAGGTGTTTGCATCCGGACCATTGGTGATCCACATTTTGTTGCCGTTGAGGATGTACTTACCTTTTTGCTTTTTGGCGCGTAATTTCATGCTTTTTACATCAGAACCAGCATTGGGTTCTGACATAGCAAGTGCGCCCACATGTTCACCGGAACAGAGCTTCGGTAAGTATTTTTCTTTTTGTTCTTCGGTACCGTGCTTGTATATCTGATTAACACATAAGTTGGAGTGAGCGGCATAGGAAAGCCCAACGGAAGCTGAAGCTCTGGAGATTTCTTCCATGGCCAATACATGAGCTAAATACCCCATGCCGGTGCCGCCATATTGCTCTGAGACTGTTATGCCTAGCAGGCCCATTTGCCCCATTTTTTCCCAGAGCTGAGAGGGGAAATCATTACTGCGATCAACATCAGATGCCAGTGGTGCCAGTTCGTGTTGTGCCCATTGCTGTACACTATTGCGCAGCAAATCTAATTCTTCACCTAAATTGAAATTTAATGTGGTGTAGGGCTGAGGTTGAACTGATTGACTGGAAGTTTGTGTGTGTGATTTCCTCATAATATGGTTCTCCCTAGGTTTAAATAGGAGTTTTTAAATTAGAGTTTTATCCGGAATTTTTTCTTGTGATTTTCCCCCTGATGCCTTTTTCCCAAGTGCCCTAAGGCAGGCATCTTCGGCATCCTTTAAGTCTCGCATCATTTTGTTGATGTCCTCTTTTTGTTGCTTCAGTTTTGCTTTTTGAAGGTCAATGCAATGAATCAGTTTTTCCAGTTGATCCTTATTACCTTTAGACGGGTTATACATATCTATAATTTCCCGACTTTCTTCCAAGCTAAAACCTAAACGCTTGCCACGAAGAATGAGCATTAATTTGGTTCGGTCTGCAGGAGAATAAATTCTGGTTTGGCCCTGACGTTTAGGGGAAATTAATCCTATGTCTTCATAGTGTCTGATACTTCTGGT
>JAJFKD010000137.1 GCA_021773405.1 Porticoccus sp. | reverse complement strand
TGAATATGAAATTACTGCTCAGTTGGTAGGAGAGAAAGACGGTGCCGAGTCTGTTCATGTACTGAATGGCAACGTTGCTGTTCCTCAGGCGCTTGCACAGGCTGATGCTGTGACACTTGAAATTTCGGCTCGTAAAACACTAAGAGTTGAAAGCGATAGTCATGCTGAAGTGAAGAAGGTAGCTGCTGCTAAGTCTTCAAAAACTCGCTCAATCTTTGGTGATAACAAAGAGTGGTCAGACGTACCTGTGTACGACGTTAACTTTATGGAAGCCGGTGACTTTGGCGCAGGTCCAGCTGTTATTGAAGAAGAATACTTTACCTGTTTGGTAAGGGATGGCTGGGAGTTTGTTGTAACTGAATTGGGCGATATTTGTTTGACCAAGGGGGCAGTGTAATGAAAGTTTTGATGACTGAATATCTCCGTATTGATCTGGAAACAGAGAATTGGGAGTGCCGTGTCTGTGAACATGAGGTCGGTTCGGCCCGTGGAAATTATAAAGAGGGATTGCTGGTTTATAAGCGTGATCCTGAGGATATTCATCCTTCGATAATCGATCCTGATAAATACAAGTTTACTTTCTGCCCTGATAAGGATTGGGTCAGTATCTATGAATTCTATTGCCCGTCCTGTGGTACTCAGATGGAAGTTGAATATACCTTCCCTGGCCACGAGCCGCTTTACGATATGGAAGTGGATCTGGATGCCCTGAAAGAGCAGTGGAGTCACCGCGAAGAAATACTGGAGCCTGTAACTGGCCCCAATGTTTTGGTGGATAGAACTCACGGTCACAATCATTGATAACTATTGCCATAGGCACTCATTGTCTTTGTATAAATAGACACTGAGTAAGTGAATGACTAAATAGTTATAGAGTTTTAGGAAATAATATTATGAAACGTATATCAGTAGATATCGGTGGTACTTTCACAGACTGTTTTGTGGTCTGGAATGGTAAATATATTGAAACCAAAGCATTGACGACCCATCACAACCTTGCTCTTGGATTCAATGAAGCTGTTGAAAAAGCGTATAACGAACTAGACATCTCCATGGAAGAAATTCTGGCAGGTGTTGATTCCGTTCGTTATGCAACAACCTTGGGTACTAATGCCCTGATTGAACACAATGGTCCTCGTATCGGTATGTTAGTAACTGCCGGCTACGAAGCTATGGTTCCTTTAAGTCGTGCACGTGGCTACGGTGAAGGTTTGGATGAGCTGGGTAAGCAAAACCTGCCAGATGCGCAGCGTCCAGTACCCTTAGTATTGCCTCACATGATTGAGGGCGTACGTGAACGTTTGGGTTTTGAAGGCGAGTTGGTAATGCCTTTGGACGAAGATGATGTTCGCCACAAAATTAGAACATTGGTGGATAAAGGTGCGCAGGTTATCGTTGTTTGTCTGGTTAACTCTGTTGTTAACCCTGCTCACGAAAAACAGGTAGAGAGAATTCTTCTGGAAGAATATCCAACACACTTGTTGGGCTCTATCCCTGTAATTCTGTCTCACCGTGTAGCAGGCCGTAAAGGTGAATATGTACGTGCTACCTCAGCGATTGTTGATGGCTACTTGCACTCGACTATGTATCACGCGATGAGCCAATTGGAGCAGAATCTGCGTTCTCACTCCTATTCAAAGCCTATGTTGGTAATTCACAACTCTGGTGGTATGGCTCAGTTGAACTCAACTGATGCATTGCAAACTATTCACTCTGGTCCAGTTTCTGGTATCAGTGCTGCAGAGCACTTAGCGAAAGAGGCTGATCTAGGTAGCGTAATCGCAACGGATATGGGTGGTACTAGTTACGATATTGGTATCGTGGTTGAGGGTGGTATTAAGCACTACGATTTTAACCCAGTTATTGACCGTTGGTTGGTTTCTGTGCCTATGGTTCACCTGGTAACACTGGGTGCTGGTGGTGGTTCTATCGCATCATTTGACCGCATGTATAACGCTGTAGCGGTTGGTCCTAAGAGTGCTGGTTCTGATCCAGGTCCTGCTTGTTACGACCGAGGTGGTATGAATCCAACGGTAACGGATGCTGACTTGGTGTTGGGTTATCTGGATGCTGATAACTATGCTGGTGGTAGTATTCCTCTGAATCCAAAGCGTTCTCTGTTTGCTATTGAAGAAACACTTTGTGATGACCTGGATGTTGAAGCTGTTGAAGCTGCTCTATTGGTTAAAGAGAAAGTTGATAGCAACATGGCAAACGGTGTGAACACTGAGTTGCGTGTTCGTGGTTATGACCCCGAAGACTTCACCATGTTGGCTTATGGTGGTAATGGTCCTCTGCACTGTTGTGGTATCGCTTCAAATCTGAATATCGATAAGATTCTGGCTACCCCGATGAGCTCTGTGTTCTCTGCAGTAGGTGCCGGTAATATGCACCAGATGCATATCCATGAATCTTCACTGTTTATGGTTCTTTATGATTCCACTTCTCGTAAGGTGTTTGATAACTATCAACGCTTTAACGATATCGTGGCTGAGCTAAGCCTGCGTGGTAAAAACGATTTATTGCGTCAGGGTTCTAACGCAGACGATATCAAACACTCTCTTGAACTGGATATGCGTTACGGTAACCAGTTGGTGCAAACCACGGTTGTTGTGCCTAAGCACTCCCTGGAATCTGTGATGGATGTAATGAACATTCTGGATCAGTTCTCTACGGATTACGGCAAGCGCTTTGGTGAAGGTAGTCAGGCACCAGAAGCGGGTATTCGAATCAATACGATTCGTGTTGCTTCTTATGTTGAGCACGACACTGTTAAGTTCACACACATCAAACCTGTACCGCAAGCTGAGCGTATAGCTCCACCTGCACCATCAGGCACTCGTTCTTGTTACTTTATAGATAGCGGTGCTAAAGCGGTTGAAACGCCAGTATGGAATAAAGCTGATATCCCAGCTGGTACAGAGATTGTGGGCCCAGGTATCGTGGCATCAGAAGTTACTACGTATTTGATTGAGCCCGGTTGGAAATATGTATCCGCAGAACAGGGTGCAGTTTGGTTCCTCCGTGCAGAAGCAAAGAATTAAAGGGGTAGTTTTATTATGAACACTAAAGTGAATGTAGACACTGAAGTTCAAGATCAGGAATTAATTCAGAAATTCCTGAAAGACACGACATTATTTCTAGGGCCAGACCCTGAAATTATGCGTGATCACAGCATCATGCCGCGCACTGAGAAAGAAGAAGAGTGCATGGATAAATATACCGATCTGAACCAGATCTCTTCTATTCGTGACCGCTTGCAGTCCGCCTGTGAAGAAGGTTTCGAAATGGTTGAGCAAATGGGTGCAGCCCCAGGCGCAAAATGGGGCGATATTATCACTGGTATTTACTCTGCCTCAGGTGACTTAACTATTGGTAGTGCGGGCGGAGTATTGATCTTCTCTGCATTGGTTCACCACCCAATCAAGTTCATTATCAAAAACTGGATTGAAGAGAAGACAGTAGGCGTTCAGGAAGGTGATGGCTTTATCCATAACGATTCTCGTTACGGTAACGTGCACAATACTGACCAGAGCATGATCTTGCCGGTATTCCATGAAGGCAAATTGATCTGCTGGGTAGCTTCAACGGTACACGAAGGTGAGAACGGTGCAATTGAGCCCGGTGGTATGCCTTCTATGGCAGAGACTTCCTTTGATGAAGGGCTGAAAATGTCCCCATTCAAAGTGGTTGAAGGCTATGAGATCAAGAGAGATATTCTGACCTTCTTGCAGAACTCTGTTCGTGAACCAAAACTTCAATACGAAGATATGAAGGTGAAACTGTTCGCCTGTATGCGTCTTGAAAAGCGTATTAAAGAAGTGTTCGCAACAGATGGCCCTGACGCATTGACAGCATGTCTGCGTTACACCAATGAGAGTGTGGTAACAGAAGTTCGTCGCCGTATCTCTGAGTGGCCAGATATGACAGTTCGTACTCAGACTATTATGGATAGTACTCTGCGTGAAAATGCGTTGTTGAAAATCAACCTGGCTGTGACTAAGAAGGGCGATCGTCTGATCTTTGACTTCAGTGGTACCAGTCCTGAATTGACTAACCGTGCGATTAACACCCAGTTGCCTGGTATGAAAGGTATGGTGGGGCAGGCGTTTATGAACCACATCTGGCCTGATTTGCCGCGTGGTCAAGCGGGTTTATCTCCTGTTGAGTTTGTTACTCAGGAAGGTACATTGGTCGATTGCTCTTACTCTGCACCTAACTCTCAGAGTCTGATGTCCATCTTCCACAGCTTTACAGTCGCTCAGCATGCAACAGCTAAGTTCCTGTACAGCTGTCCAGACAAGTACACTCGTGTATTGGCTCCCTGGCATAACATGATCAACACCTTCATTTGGGGTGGTGTTAACCAGCATGGTGAAACACTGGGTAACCTTTGTGCTGACCTTAACGGTATGGGCGGTGGTGCTCGTATGGACCGCGATGGTGAGCATGCATTGTCACCCATTTTCGCAACCATGGCCGATATCGGTGAGCAGGAAATGAACGAGGAAGAAGTACCATTCCTGCAGTTGGTTTCCAAGAAAATGACCACGAACACCCAGGCTGCTGGTAAATACCGCGGTGGTATGGGTTACACCATGATTGCTTCTACTAAAGACAGTGATCAGTGGGGCTTCATGACGACGACTCAGGGCTCAAAAGCACCAACCATTCAAGGTCTCTTTGGTGGTTACGCGGGCGGTAGTTATCCGATGTGTCGTGTCTCTGGAATTGATGTTTATGACATCCTGCTTAAAAACCCAGAACAATTTAAGCACAGCATTCCAGAAATTATGAATGAGCAGCCTTTTGAAAATGCTATTTATCATACTCAGCACATGGGATTAGGTTTTGATATCTCCAAGCGTGGTGAGTTGTACATGATTTCCCAGGGTTCTGGTGGTGGTTATGGTGACCCTCTGGAGCGTGATCCTACTTATATCATTATGGATATTGAAGAAGGTTTGATCACAGCTGACTATGCCAAGAAGCTTTATAAGGTAGAATTTAACGAAGAAACCTTAGCTTTGGATCTGGAGGCTACTGAGAAGTTGCGTGCTGATTACCGTGACCAGCGTAAAAAGCAAGGTGTACCTTACGCTGAATTTGTTAAGAAGCATGTTAAAGATACTCCTCCAGCAGATATTCCTTTCTATGGTTCATGGAATGGTGATGTTGATCATGTTTATGCTGGTAGTGTTGATGACAAGCGTGATGCCAATAATCCTGGTCCTATTTACGTGACGCATCCTAAAGATGTTAGGATTGCTGAACTGGAAGCTGAGCTTGATGCGGTAAGGCAGCAAGCCGGTATTCCGTCAACGGATACAAGGAAATAATATGGCTTTAGACCTAGTCTCATACCTATCGTCGGGGGATTCCCCCCGGATTTGGGTTAACTTTAATGATTACACCAAGAAGCTTTTGTTGGGAGAAGGTGAAAACCCTTGGAACACACCAGCCTCTTATATGGCTTTCTATGGTCAAGCCCATGGTTTGGTTAAAGCAGACGTAGTTGTTCTCGATGTATGGGATCTATTTCAGCACTGGATGGAAGAGGATGAAAAAGCCATTCCAGCCATGGCTGAAAAGCGTAGAGTTCCTTATGCATTGAAAACTATGCTTGATGCTTTTGCCCCAAGAGAGTTATTGGCTGAAGTCATTACTGCTGTGAGCAATAACTATGGGGGTGAAACCCCCATAGTTTTGGTCGTTCCTTCTCCTCGATCCCTTCTGGTTAGAGCGCATAAAGCGGCTACCGGAAATGATGCGGACCCAGAAGAAATGACCGTTGATACTGCAGCTATGTATTTGGCAGACTTTCTCCGCTATTTCAGTGAAACAGACTTGTCTGGTGTGCTGTTGGTGGAGGATGAAAACTTAATGCCGGCCAGTGCAGATGAGCTATCTTGGTATCAGCCCGTGGTTAATGTAACAAAACATTACCGCTGGTCTATTGGGGTGCAACTTCCCTTTACTGATGATGGCTTTAATGTACCGGATGATGTGGACTTTGCGATTGCACCAATTAGCTCTGCTGCTTCAGCAAATGCTTTAGGTGTAGATATTAGTAAGCCTCTTTGGGCTGGTGATGATGTTGCTGGAAAAGATAACGGTTTTTATTACGTATCTATTCCAGAAAACAGCAAGCCAGAGTCGGTACTTGAGATGCTTTCAAGCCTTAAGAGCTAAATATTTAGCTTTATGCGTTTAATTGATTTTCTGGATAACAGCCTGGCTTTGTCAGGCTGTCACTCAGATGCTGGTGGCCGTAATAGCCATAGCATTGGTTTCCATGATCTTGATAACGACCTTTTCCTGACTTACCAGGAAATGGTGAACGCTTCCATTCAATTGGCAGCTGTTTTAAAGCAAAAAGGGGTTGGGCCGCAGGATGTTATTGCGACCTATGCACCTAATTCTGTAGCGGCGTACTGTTGTATTTTTGCTATCTCCAGAATAGGCGCTGTTTGGTTGCCCCTTAATGTTAGAAATACGCTAGATGCCAATCTTAAGCTGATTGTTAAATCTGGTGCGTCGGTGGTGTTTTTAGATGAGAGCATCGCCGCCAAATATCCAGAATTGATCGATCATTTTAGTGAAAAACATTCTATTTTCCTCGATGGCCAGCATGTTGCTGGCCTGGCTTTTTCGTCGCTGATTCAGGAGCCAGAAGAGGATGCTAAGGCTATTGGCCTAAATAGTCCTATTGATGAAGATGAAGTCGTTTCTTTGTTTGCAACTGGAGGCACTACGGGTGATTCAAAGTTGGCTGAATGGAGTGGCCTAACCTGGAAAACCATAGCGGGTATCCAGCAGGAGTTAATGCTTAAGCCTGATATTCCATCCTGCTATCTTGTTTCAGCACCAATGTCTCATGCCGCAGGTATTGCCTCTTTCGTTCCGATCATGCAAGGCGCATCTATTATGGTTATGGATGGTATGGTGCCCGATAGATTGTTATCGGTCATTGAATCCCATCAAATTACTCATCTGTTTCTTCCGCCGACAGCTATTTATATGTTGTTAGCCCATGATGATGTAAAGCGCTATGACTATTCTAGCCTCCGTTATTTCTGGTATGCCGCGGCGCCAATGTCTGTAGAGAAATTAAAAGAAGCGATGGAGATATTTGGGCCGGTGATGGTGCAGACCTATGGGCAGGCCGAGGCGCCAATGTCATGTACTTATTTGTCAGCGCAAGATCATTTGTTAGCACTGGAAACGAATAACCCGTCTATCCTTCGGTCCTGTGGAAAAGTAGCGCCCTATGTCGAATTAGCCATTCTTGATGATGAGGGAGCAGAGCTTCCTCAAGAGCAGGAGGGGGAGATAGCGGTAAGAGGTAACCTTCTGATGAAGGGATATTTCGAAAACCCAGAAGCTACAGCAGCTATTCGACATGATGGCTGGCAGCGCACAGGTGATGTAGGTGTGTTGGATAAGGATGGCTATTTGGCAATAGTAGATCGCAAGCGGGATATGATTATTTCTGGTGGATTTAATGTGTACCCTAGTGAGATTGAACAGTTGATTTGGGGTATGCCGGAAATAAAAGATTGTGCAGTGATAGGTGTGCCTGATGAGAAATGGGGTGAACAAGTCACAGCTGTTGTTGAGTTGAAAAATCCAGATTGTGTTCCTGATGAACAGGAAATTATTCAGTACTGTAAAAATAAATTGGGAAGCGTTAAAGCGCCCAAGCAAGTGCTGTTTTGGGATGAGCTGCCGCGTAGTCCTGTAGGTAAAGTTTTAAAGAAAGAAATCCGTAAAGTTTTTTGGGACGAGCAGGGCCGGAATATTTAAAGTCACCCTTTACTGGGAAAGATTATCCTGAGGTGGCTGTTGGTCTCCTGCTTTTATACCATGATTAATATTTAATAAATTTGAGGGAGCTTACTCAATGAAAGTTAGTATCGTAGGTGCATACAATACAAAATTTGGTGCGTTTGTTAAGCGGGATCGTGAAACAGGGAAGATTGATGATCAAAAGTCGTACTATGAGCTGTTGGTAGAAGCGGGTGCAGGTGCGATTGCTGATGCAGGGTTGGAAGCAAAGGATATTGACGCAATTTGGGTGGGCTCTTGTTCACCTTCATTGTTCTTGAACCAAGAGCATGTGGGGCCGCTCGCTCTGGAGATTGATCCAGAAGGTTTGCTGTTTAAGCCAACAACAAGGACAGAGGGTGCATGCGCATCGTCTTCCCTGGCTATTTATAATGCCGCTTATGCTGTGGAGTCGGGCCGCTTTAAAAATGTCTTGGCGTTGGGCGTAGAGAAGATGACTGGGCTGGACACAGCTGGTGTTACCCATGCGCTATCTTGTTGTTCGTACTGGCCTGATGAAGGTGCAAATGGTATGACCTTCCCAGGTTTGTTTGCTGAGTTAGGTAAAGCCTATCAACAGAAACACAAAATTTCTGATGATGAGTTGCGGACGATGCTCGCTCATGTGTCTGCACTTAACTATCGTAACGGTATTCAAAATCCATTAGCGCATTTTGGTCCAGGTAGTTTGCCAGATAAAAATCAGTTAATTACGCCAGAAGCAATTTTGAATTTACCCGATTCCGGAAAAGGCAGTAACCCAATGATTGCTGCACCGCTTAGATTGCATGACTGCTCCTTGATTACTGATGGTGCAGCAGCAGTAGTCCTAACCTCTACTGACAATGCTAAGGCTAACTTTAAGAATGCAGTTGAGTTGAGTGGTGTTGGCCATACAACAGACCGGATGATGCTTAATGGTCGCCTAGGTCGACTGGATGAGCTTCAGGCAACAAAGCATGCTGTTAAGTTAGCGTGTGATGAAGCGAATATTAGTGTGGATGCCTTGGATTTTGCAGAAGTGCACGACTGCTTTACTGTTAATGAATTACTTTGTGCTGAAGCTGTAGGTTTATCTGAACCTGGACGTGCAGGTTATGACTTGATGGAAGGTAAGTTTAACCCAGAAGGTGATTGCCCAATTAACTTGTCTGGTGGTTTGAAGTCGAAAGGGCACCCTGTTGGTGCAACGGGTGCTTCAATGCATGCTTTGGCGTACAAGCAGTTGGTTGGTGAGCCTATTGGTGTGGCTGCAAAAGGTAATCCTGAGGTGGCTATGACCGTCAATGTTGGTGGCTCAGGTGTGACCAATTGCGTATCTGTTATGCGCCGTGTTCAGTAGAAAGCTGATTAAACTTCTATGCCCTTTGTTGAGCTCAGTAAGTATTTTGTCATTGGTTTGAGAAAATTCTTCTCTGAGCTAACTATTTTTTAATAAAAAGGCAATTAGCCTAAAGAAGGTTTGTATTTTTGATACCGTTAGGTTATTTATTAGATAGTGACTGAAAAGCTTGGCACTTTATCAATATTACGGTTGCCTATTTGGATTGTTCGTGCAGAGTAGGTGTGTCAGGTTTTGTTGGTCTCGCATTATCAATAAGTAATGGAGTCTTAACATGTCGAAAGTGGCCTTAGTTACAGGCGGAACAAGAGGTATAGGTGAAGCCATTGCAGTGGAGCTCAAAGAAGCGGGTTATGATGCAGTGGTTAATTATGCCAACAATGAAGAACGTGCTCGCGAGTTTCATGAGACAACGGGCATACCTACCTATAAATTTGATGTATCTGATTTTGAGGCATGCAAAAAAGGCGTAGAAGAAATTAGTCGTGATGTCGGACCTGTTTCAATACTCATAAATAATGCTGGTATAACTCGTGATAAGACTATGCACCGTATGTCTCCTGAGTCCTGGCAAGAAGTTCTCGATACTAACCTAGGCTCATGTTTTAACATGTGTCGTTGTGTTATCGAAGATATGCGGAAGAATAAGTTTGGTCGCATTGTTAATATTGGTTCAGTTAATGGTCAGGCTGGGCAGTATGGCCAGGTAAACTATGCTGCAGCCAAGTCTGGTATACATGGTTTTACCAAGGCGTTAGCATTAGAAAGTGCTTCTCACGGTATTACGGTGAATGCCATTGCTCCAGGTTATGTGGATACCGATATGGTGCGAAATGTTCCTGCTGATGTCCTCGAGAAAATCATTGCAACAATTCCTGTTGGTCGATTGGGAACGGCCCATGATATAGCACGCTCGGTTTTGTTTTTAGTGTCCGATGACGGTGGCTTTATTACCGGTTCAACACTTTCAATTAATGGTGGCCAGCACATGTATTAAGCCTGGCATGTGCTAGGTCTGAAATGCTTTGGTGTTTCTGAGCAATATAAGGTGTTTCTCTGTAATATAAGCAAAGCCTAAATAATCCGGTGATAGCTTTGTATTGCAGGGAGCATTGTTGCTGGAGTAAACAAATAGGTGCGCATTGCCTACACAGGTAACGAATTCTGAGAACATTTTAGAAGTAAACGAAAAGGTGTTTTAACTTTGTAATTGTGGCTTAGACTTCTTCTTAGGTGAACCGGGCTTCTATTGTTTTTCTATCCCGTACTTTTTCATTTTCTGATAAAGAGTGCTTTTGGCAATGCCAAGAACTTTGGCAGCTTTCGTCATGTTGCCTTCAGATTGTTTAACTGCAGCTTCAATGGTTTTCCTTTCCGCATAATCCAGGCTGCAAAGAGGCTGACTTAAATCGCCGGGAGCCATTACTTGGTTGCTGCTCCCTTCTTCATCAAGCCTATAGCCGTCGGGTAGATCATCTATTGTTAATGTTTCATTGGATGACATGAAGCACATGCATTCAATAACATTTACAAGCTCGCGGATATTGCCCGACCACTCTCTATTTTTAAGGGCTGTCATTAAGGCAGAGGAAATATGCTTAGGTATTACTTGATGATCTTTGTTGACCCGTTCAACTACTAATTTTGAGATGCCTTCAATATCTTCCTTGCGGCCTGATAGCGGGTCGAGACTTATGGTGACGGTTGATAGGCGAAAAAACAGGTCTTTCCTAAACCGGCCCTCATTAACAGCTTTTTTAAGATCTCTGTTAGTTGCAGCGATTAACCTGAAGTCTACTGAGATTGGCTTGATGTCACCGACACGATAAATTTTTCGTTCTTGAAGTACTCGAAGGAAAAGCGGTTGTATTTCATGTGGCATTTCGCCAATTTCATCGAGAAATAGCGTACCACCATTTGCCGCCTCAATTTTTCCTACCATGCCTCCTTTCTTTGCACCGGTAAAGGCGCCTTCTACATGACCAAATAATTCACTGCTAAGTAGTTCTTTGGAAAATGCGCCACAATTTAGATCGATAAAGGGGCCGTTGGTATAATTGCTTGAATCGTGGATAGCCTGAGCAAACACTTCTTTACCTACACCGGTATCTCCCAAAATGAGTACAGGGAGTGGGGTTGTAGCGGCTTTGCGCGCTTTGTCAGCACTAGCTCTAAATGAGGGGCTTTTACCATAAATACTATCAAATGGATCAAAGTCTGATTTCGCGGGCAAGGGTAGTTCAGTGTTAGCAACATCTTTCCGGTGAATGTTCTTTGTGCCAGACGGAACCAGTAGTTGGAAACCAACAATTTGATCTTTGTGGCGCACCGGCTCTACCCAATCTTCAGAGATCCAACTGCCCTCATCGTGTGGATAAATAATTTGGCTGCCGCCAAATCGTTGTAGCGATACTCTTCTTTTTGCTTCCGGGTCATAGTCTATACCTAGAGAGCTTAATGATGCGCTGGCGTTAGGTGAGCAACTGACAAGCCTGCCTTGGGTGTCAAAAAGTAATTTCCCTGAATTGCGGTAATGCCCAAAGCGGCTATTACTATGTTCAAGAATGGTGTTCCATTGTTCTGATGTGCGTTTAGCCAAGTTGGTTTGAATTTGGCTGGCCCAGGCGACGACAAGAGGCACGTGAAATTTATCATAGATGCTGCATAAGCCGGATAAATCAATAACACCCATCATTTGGTTGTCATAGGGGTCGGCAATTACGGCGGCAGTGCATGTCCAGGGTTTAAACCCTTGGCAATAATGTTCTTCACCGTGTACCTGGGTGGGTCTACGTGTTGCCATGGCTGTGCCGACTGCATTGGAGCCCGAAACAACTTCATTCCAGCCGCTGCCGGCTACTAGTCCAATGCCATGTGCCTCTTTTTCAGTTCTGGGGTCACCAACAATTTGTAGGTTCAGGCCTTGGTAGTCGGTAAGAAATAAGATAGTTTCTAAATCATTTAAAAATAATGTTGCCTGCTCAAGGACTGGGCGTGCGGATTCAATAAAATCGTAGTTTTTTTGTTGGAGGGTCTGAAGAACCCCCTCATAGGCCACCAGTGGTGCGGCTTTTTGCTCAGGGTTTACTCCTTGTGAAAGGCAGCGTTCCCATGAATTGGCAATAACATCTCGAACGGGCAGATCACGAGCATCACCTCCAGTACATAAGAATTTTTCCCATGCGTGGTCTACATCCCTCTGAGAAGAGTGTTCGGCTGTTAATGGAGTTTTTTTCGTTTGGGGTCTGCCCAAGTTTTATTCTCCTAACCCTGGTCTGGGTTAATCTTTATATGGATTAATTCTGAGCCAGAGTAGACTCTTCTACTTATTATAGTAGGTTCGACTTAGTCTATCGGATTCTAACATCAGAATCCCTTTTCAAACAATTCGTCTAACTGAACCCTGTCGGTATATGTGTGCTGTCAGATTTCTGTGGCTGATAAGGTCGTTAAACGAGACTACCGTTAAATTGGGTTGAATAGTGGGTTAAAGGCGATAAGGGGAGAAATTTGCAATAAGATTGTTTTTTTCTTAAAACGTTCGATCTTTGTTTTTTTTCGATCGAATTTGAGTCGTTTTTCTTCTGTATCCCCCGAAATTAAAGGGTTTCAGTGTTTTTCTTTATGATGGTTTTTCCTAAAGTGACCGTTTTTAAGTCGAAATATAGGTGTTTTCGGTCTAAAACTGCTGTTGCCCCCAGCGCAGAAGCTGTTTATATTGCGCATTGCCGTAGAAAAGCTGTAACGGCAACCAATAATATCCAACGAATAAGTGGGAGAAGAAAATGGTGAGAAAAAATAGCACCAGCATAATGAAAGTCGGAGGCTTTCTGCTGGGTTGTGGGGGCCTTATGGCAATGAGCAGTCCTGCTCTGTCCATGGGGTATGGTGGCGAAGATGAGCCGAACTTTACTTTTTCATATAACGGTTACCTGCGTTCGACTATTGCAGTGGGTTTGGAAGATCATGATGAAACAAACGCCGACGATAAGTGGCGCATGACTCAGGCTGAACTGACATTGAACCTGGATTTTGATATCAAAACTGGTCCTTTGAACTGGAAAGTGATCACACGCTTTGATAAAGAGCATCAAACTGATTATCTGGACGATCTCCAAGAGCGTATGGATGCTACTGGTGCTGTTTTTGGTATTAGTGGTAACTATAGTGGTGCACAGCCTCAGCGTGGTGACTTCATGGATCAGTATGAAACTACTGATGAAGTGTTTGACTGGTTGCGTGAAATTTATTTTGACGTAAACCTGTTTGATGATCGTCTCTTAGTCCGTGTTGGTCGCCAGCAGTTGGTTTGGGGTGAAAGTGATTTCTTCCAGGCAATGGACGTGGTACACGGTTACGATTACCGTGGTCGTTTATTCTACGAAAACAATGAAGAATGGCGTAAGCCGTTGATGTTGTTTAACTTCAATCTGGATTTGTATGAGCTAGGTGGAAGCTTGAACTGGTATATCCGTCCTGGTTGGGATCGTGAAGAAGATATGGGTAGCAGCTTCAATATTGAAGGTGGTCGCTGGATTCCACATCCCTACCGCGGTGTAGATTTCACCTCGTTTACTGATTCTTATAACGAAGATCATGACAGTGGTGATTGGAGCGATATGACTTACGGTATTCGTTGGAATGGTTCTTGGGGTTCACTTGGCTACTCTTTGGCCTACCTGAAAACCTATAATCCATCACCAATAGTTAATCCACATTCAACATCTAGTGGTAACGGCGCTATTGCACTCTTTAATAGTGATCCTACCTTTGCTTATGGTGAAGAACCTAGTAATTCTAGTACGTTACTTGGTGATTGGATGTACCCAGAAATTGACGTATTTGGGTTTACCATCAACGGCTTTAACTCAGCAATGGATGCAACTTTGAGTGCAGAAATTGCGTTTATTCCAAATAAGCCTTATAACTACGGCGGGTTGGATTCTGATCTGCCTGGTTGGAACGGCGTGATTGAAAAAGATACCCTCAATATTATGTTGCGTATCGATAAAGAGTTTAAGTGGATGGATACCTTGGGTACACATCGTCCTTCATTGTCTAGTATCCAGTTGTTTGACACTTGGATATTGAGCCATGATGATGATGATGAAATTGTAGAATTTGCTTCTTTCGGTTCTAAGAAGAAAGAGCACCAAGCGTACTTGACAGTGTTCACTCTGTTGAACTTCCATCGTGATACTATTAACCCATCCTTTGTAATTGGTACTGACCTGTCTAAAGGCGGTGGTTTTGCTATCCCAGCAGTTGAGTTTGTGTGGGGTGATGATTGGCGTCTGAAGGTTGAGGCTGACCTTTGGTGGAATGATGGCGATGTGAAGAAAGTTTGTACTGATTCTGCAACGCAATCTTGTGATGTCACAGGATTGCTGGGTCAGCGAGAAGACGGTGCTGGCTTTATGGATTGGTTTGCTGAAGACAACCAAGTTGTATTCAAACTTACCAGACAGTTCTAAGCACGATAGTTCTAAGCAGATAATATGAGGTTGTCTGCGCAACTAATATTTTTATTGGTTGTCGCAGACAAGACTGATTAAAACTGGGAGTATTATTATGTATAAAAAGTTATTAACTACTTCGGTAGTTTCTTTGAGCTTATTAGCAGGAGCGTCTAATGTTCTTGCGGCTACTGCTGAGCAAGTAGATAAAAGCGATAAGGATAAGCCAAAAGATTATGTGGCTGTTACAGCATACGGCGTTAAGCCAAGTGCACTGTTCTACGGTGATCCACCCGGAGCAGGTCGTTGGGACGGTACTCCAGCGCCTATTGAAGCGCTGGGCGGTTGTACTGGTGACAAGATGGAAGCCGGAACGGTTATAAAGGCTGACAACTTCGAGTCAGTAAAAGATCTGTGTTTTGAAGGTAAGCGTGTTGGTGACATGGTCACTGAAAACGTTGAGTGGATGATCCGCGAGAAGAACCTGATGATTAATACTCGTCATTCAGAGTTCGTTGAAATGGATCCTTTGTACATGCAAGCAACTATCGATGGTAAGGCAAACGTAACGTTTGATACTGCTACTCGTGAAGTTCAAGGCTGGAAGGCTGGTATGTTCTTTGATCCACAAGATCTTCTTAAAGATATGGACGAGAACGGTGTAAGTAGCGATCCTAATGCTGGTGACAAATTTATTTGGAACCTGCGTTCACCAACTTACGGTGCAACTATGGATTTGCGTCATATCTCTTGGGTATTCTTGGATGCTCATAAAGGTATGGAGCGTATTCAGCGCTGGTGGGCACGTCGTTACTACATGGAAGGTCGTCTAGATGGCGGTCCTGTTTCTGAAGGTGATGGCACTATCTTGCAAAAAACTGTACTTGTTGCAATTTATCCGCAAGATATTAAAGGTATCGGCATCTTCTCTATCCGTTACAACGACCCAAGTGCTAAAACGCCAGATGATGTTTGGGCTTACCTGAAGTCTGTACGTCGTGCACGTCGTCTGTCTGGTAACGCTTGGATGGATCCAATCGGTGGTACAGTACAGCTGTATGATGATTGGGATATTTGGGATGCGGTACCTACCAAATACAAAGAAGTTAAGCTGACTGGTAAGCGTTGGATCTGGGCAATTGCTCACGCGCCTTTGATGACTGTGGATCTGTCATTCAAAAATACCATTAAGGAATTCCCTGCAGTAGATATGGATACTCCTCCTCACTTCTTCCCTAATGAACAAGTTCAGTGGGAACCACGTGAAGTAGTTGTTATCGAGGGTACACCTCCCGATGAGCATCCCTACAGCAAGAAAATCGTATATATGGAAATTGACTACCCACGTCCTTACCTAGGTGAAGCCTACGATAAAAACGGCAAGTTCTGGAAAAGCTTTATCTTCCAAAACCGTGTCGATTATGGTGATGACGGATATCAAGCACCAATTCCTGTTGTTGGCCACATCATCGATTGGAAAGCTGAGTTCTCAACTACTTGGTCTTCTAACATGAAAGCTAACCCAGATGGTGTTGAAGAGCAGGACGTGTCACTTAAAACTTTGATTAAGTTGGCGCGTTAATACTGATAGACCATTCCGTGTAAAGCTGTTGAATAATTATTTATTCAACAGTCTTTGCTCGGAATGTTTTCATTAAAAATAATTAGAGATAGACAATACACTTAAGACTATTATGGCCTTATAGGCTATGTAATCTTCTTTGGGGGTGTTATGAACGTTGCTGGACAAAATCTTGCTGATGATAAAACATCTGATTCTTCTGTCGAAGAGGAAAAATCAGCAGGTCAAAAGATTTTACTTACACTAATATCTATATTGCCTTGGGCCATTGTTGGTACCTTGCTTTATGCCGGTCTATTTATAAAGCCGGAAGCCATAGTAGAAGAGGTAATTCCTGCTCCTATTAATATCAGGGATAATATCTTTGGTATTACTCATGTAAGTGGGGATACTTACTTGGCGGCAGGTAACTATGGAAAAATGCTGGTCACAAAAGACAGCGGCAAAACCTGGACTACGCAGGATTCTACTGTTGATGTTCACCTAATGGATATTTCTGCCTGGGATGAAAATCGAGCTGTTGCTGTAGGCAACCGTGGTGTGACTCTCATGACAGAGGATGGAGGCAACACTTGGGTATCTGTAGATTCGCCTAAATCAGATGTGGCGAATAAACTGCTTAAAGTACACACCTACCCCAATGGTGAAGCTTTAGCTGTGGGCGAAATGGGTATGATTATCCGTAGCATGGATTACGGTAAAACCTGGAAACAATTACGTGAAGAAAATGACATCTTTATGAATGATGTTGTTAAAGTCGATGCCAATACAATTTGGGTTGCTGCTGAGTATGGTCAAATTTTCAAGAGCGTTGATAATGGCGAAACCTGGGAAGAGCTTTTCACAGATAGCCCTAACAGTTTTGCTGCAATTGATGCAAAAAACCCTCAAGAAATAAGCATTGTTGGACTAGCTGGTGTTGTTGTCTCAACCACTGATGGCGGTGAGACTTGGACATATATATCCCCAGAGCAGTCTGGTATGACTGAGCATATGATGGATGTTCAATGGTCAGATGCAATTGATAGATGGGTAGCTATAGGCAACAAAGGCAAGTGGATGACATGGACATCTGACATTACTGACTTTGAACCAATGAATATCTCTGCTACGGACTATACGTCACATACAGAGATGGAAATTATTGGTGATAAAGCTCTTGCTGTTGGTGCGACTGTTGGTTCATTAGACTTAAAAACGAAAGCTTGGACATTGTTAGCTGAGTAATTGTTTCAAAAAACTAATTATAAGGGTTGCCTTTAAAGGTTCGCCTATCCATGCAATTTCGGGTTGTTGGAGAATAGAATGATAGAGAAATTTGCACTTTTCTGTATGAAGTCCAGAAAAGTAGTGCTGGCAGTAGTTCTTGCCATTACTGCTGTTTTGGCTACGTTTGCTATGCGCATTGATGTTAAGACGGTGTTCGAGGATTTACAGCCTGGAAGTCACCCTTACATTAAAGTTCATGAAGAATTTAAGAAAACGTTTGGTGGTACCAGTATTATCACCTTTATGATTCAGTCTACCGAGGGCGACATCTTCCAGATGCCCGTTCTTGAACAGATACATGCTCTCACTCAGGGTTTGTACAAGATTGATGCAATCAATGAATTCCAGATTTACTCCATTGCGGGTAAAAAGCTGAAAGAAGTTCGAGCGTCTACTGAGGGTATTCAGAGCTTCCCTTATATGTGGCCAAATCTGCCAGAAAGTCAGGCCGATATTGAGCGTATTAAAGAGGCTATTTTACGTAGTCCATTAGTATATGGTCCCTTTGTGTCAAAAGATCTTTCTGCGACACTGATCACGGTAGATTTTTTCGATAACCTTCTAGACTACAACTGGGCTTTTGAGCAAGCTTATGAGTTAGTTGACAGGCTTGATAACGATGCTGTTGATATTGCATTGGTAGGTAACCCTGTTCTGTATGGTT
>JAJFKD010000136.1 GCA_021773405.1 Porticoccus sp. | reverse complement strand
CGGATAGCGCCTCCTCTCCTGTAGTTCATTATTCCGTGGGTCGCATAAAAATTGGATCGGAAGGTTTGCTATCTGTATTGGACGAAAGTGTTTCACCTGTCTTCAAACGCAATTTTAATGAGCTGAGTTTGGTGGTAGATAATATTGACTCGTCTTCCCCAGAAGCAATATCAACACTCTCATTTAATCTAGGCCTGACCAAATTTGGGTATATAAAGTTTGATGGAACACTGAGCCCATTTGGTGAAAAACTGACGACAGATATTGTTGGTGAACTGCGCGGTTTAGATGCTCGGGCACTGTCGACTTATGCTAGTGACTATATAGGTTACAGCCTTGATCAAGGTATAGCCGAAGCCGATGTCAATTTTGATGTTAATGAAGACAACCTCAATGCAGCTATTACGACACGTTTTAGGAAGTTAGAAGTCTCGGCATTAAATGGCAATGAATTACCAGAGGGGGCTGAATCATTAGGTATGCCTTTGGATTTTGCATTGAATTTATTGCGTGATAAAAATGGGATGATTGAGCTTAAATTGCCCATTACTGGTGACATCCATTCACCCGACTTTTCTCTCAGCAATATTGTTGGCAAGGTCATGTTCAAGGTGATTAGTGAAACTATCGTGAATTATTATCTACCTTTTGGGTTGATCATGGCCGCGACGATGCAGGACACATTGTCTAACTTTAGTTTTGACCCTGTAGTTTTTACCCCTGGGGAAACAGAGTTAGATGCTGGGGCGGCGGCTAGCTTAGATAAATTGTCCGCTATGTTGAATAGCCGTGAGCAGCTCCATTTATCTTTCTGTGCTCCCTCTACATGGCAGGATTGGTCTGTAAAGTTTGCACCATCTGCTGCTTCAGAACAGCAGGCAGACAAGACTGCTGAAGACGAAGCACAAAAAGAAGATTCGAGTCAGATTGCCGAATCGCCTGCTGAGCCAGTGGTGACAGCTGAACAAGTAGACGCACTTAAAGCCATCGCTGATCAGCGTAGTGATGCGGTTAAACAGTACTTGATTGATAAAGGTGTGAAAACAGGACAGGTTATCCTTTGTGAAGATCAGTTTGATCAAACTAACAAAGGCTTACCACAAATGAATATTGCTATTTAGTGTGCGCAGTTCCTAGCAAATGAACAAAGCCGCAATAAAGAAGGACTGATGATCTTACTATGACAGAAACAACAATGATCAATGATGCCATTGAACAGATTTCCCTGAGAGGTTATACCGAGAAAGCCTACCTGGATTATTCCATGTATGTCATTCTCGATAGGGCATTGCCCAATATTGGTGATGGCCTTAAACCGGTGCAGCGGCGCATTATCTATGCCATGAGCGAATTGGGCTTAAAGTCTACGGCAAAATATAAAAAATCTGCCCGTACCGTAGGTGATGTGATTGGTAAATTTCATCCCCATGGTGACAGTGCGGCCTATGAAGCTATGGTGTTAATGGCGCAGCCATTCTCCTATCGCTATCCACTGGTGGATGGGCAGGGTAACTGGGGTGCACCAGATGATCCCAAATCCTTCGCCGCCATGCGTTATACCGAATCAAAACTTGCCAAATTTGCCGATGTTTTATTGTCTGAATTGGGCCAAGGCACAGCCAACTGGAAGCCGAACTTTGATGGCACCATGGATGAGCCGGAAATTTTGCCTGCCCGTGCGCCCCATGTGTTGCTCAATGGCACCACAGGTATTGCCGTTGGCATGGCTACGGATATTCCTCCCCATAATTTAAGGGAAGTGATCAGTGCTTGTATTCACTTGTTGGAAGCCCCCAAATCGACCCTGCAAGAATTGTGTGAGCATATTAAGGGCCCAGATTATCCTACTGAAGCGGAAATTATTACGCCTCGAGAAGACATTCTTAAAACCTACGAAACGGGTCGTGGCAGTTTAAAAATGCGGGCAGTCTGGCATAAAGAAAATGGCGACATTGTGGTCACAGCATTGCCCCATCAGGCTTCTGGGGCGAAAGTATTGGAGCAAGTGGCTGCGCAAATGAACTCGAAAAAGTTACCGATGGTGGCAGATTTACGGGATGAATCTGATCACGAGAATCCAACCCGTTTGGTTATTGTTCCCCGTTCTAACCGTATTGATCTTGAAAGCCTGATGGATCACTTATTTGTCTCCACAGACTTGGAAAAGAACTATCGCATTAATATGAACATGATTGGTGTGAATGGTCGTCCAGAAGTTAAGCCACTGAATAAAATTTTATCCGAATGGTTGAGCTTCCGGTTGGATACTGTTCGTCGGCGCCTCAGTTATCGTCTAGAAAAAGTAGAAAAGCGACTTCACTTATTAGATGGTTTGTTGATTGCTTTCCTGAATATTGATGAAGTCATTCATATTATTCGTACTGAAGATGAGCCTAAGCCTGCATTGATAGAACGATTTGGTCTGAGTGAAATACAAGCTGATTATGTTCTGGATACCAAGTTGCGACAGTTGGCGCGACTGGAAGAAGTAAAAATTCGGGCAGAACAGGAAGAATTAGCCAAGGAAAAAGATGAGTTAGAGAAAATTCTTGGGTCAAAGCAGCGGTTAAAAACACTGGTACGAAAAGAATTATTGGCTGTGGCTGATGAGTTTGGTGATGATAGAAGGTCACCGCTAATGGCAAGGGGTGAAGCAAAAGCCTTTAGTGAAACTGATCTGATGACTTC
>JAJFKD010000135.1 GCA_021773405.1 Porticoccus sp. | reverse complement strand
GGTGCAGATTCTTGTTCTTGAGGCTTTTCTTGGGGTTGCTCATCGTGAGATCCCTTTGTTTGAGATAAGTCTTGTTCCGACTCCTCAATATCCAGGTCAAGAAAGATTTCTTGGTTTTCTGCAGGCGAGTCTGGTTCATCGGTAGCCTTAAGCTCCTTCCTACTTTTTTCAGCTTCTTTAAGAGCATCCAGTAACAGACTCAAGATATTTACTCCGTGCCAGTGTCGTTCTTATTGAAGGTTTTCTGGCAGGTATTCTTCGTAGCGTTTTAGTTCTGTTGAGCTTAAGTTTGCCTGCTTAATAACGGTGGGGCGGATAAATATAATAAGCTCTGATTTTTTATAGCTTTTGTCTTTATAACTAAATAGGTCGCCGACCCAGGGGAGTTTGCTTAGCCCTGGGACTCCTGATGTATCATCCCCGTGTTCATCTTGCATGAGGCCACCAATAATGGCGGTATCACCACCATTTACTTGCATCACCGATTCCATTTCGCGTACCGATATTTCTGGGATCAAACTAGTGGTGTCACTTTCAGCCAGAGCAGGGTTGGGGTCTTCAACAAATTTTAATACACGTGAAATAGTGGGGCGTACATTCAACGTTACACTATCAACATTTGAAATCTGTGGGGTAACACTCATGACTAGACCGACGGGTACACTATGTATTTCAGAGGTAAATGTTCTGTTAATGAAGTTTTCCTGAATGTCTTCCTCTACATCAATCGTAAAGTAAATAATGTTATCCACGACTTTTAATAAAGCTGTCTGGTTGTTTAGTACCATCAGTTTAGGTGTTGAAAGAACTTTGGCATTACCAAATTGATTAAGCAACTTAACGGTAGCGTTCAAGCTATCGGTGTTTGCGCCGGTATAGGTCAGCGTTGAAACGGGTGCATTGGCCAGATTGGTGCCGATGAGGTCTTGAGTGAAACTGAATCCACTATCTCCAGACTCGACTAATTTGGACCAATTGACACCGGCTTGATATTCATCGCTTAGACTGACTTCAACGATACTGGCTTCAATTAATACCTGGCGTTTTGCACCGTTTAATACTTCATCTAAAAATGTTTGTACTTCGTGATGCTTTTTCTTTGAGGTTTTAATGCTCAAAACACCACTTTCAGCATTAGCAATGATGCTTGTGTCAGCTATGGGTGTTCGTTCTATTTCAGAGCTTTCTTCGCTGTCATCCTCACTGCTGGTAGAGATAGATCCAGTGCTATCTCCACCATATATAATTGCTTCTACATTTTGGATAAGAGAGTCCCAGAAATGGTAATCAGAACGGTTTTCGATAATAGTACTTGAATTGTTGTTGCCGCCCCCTCCACTTGAACTGCCTTCTACAGCGCCAACACCTGTTGTGGCAACTTCTGTCGAAATAGAAACAAAGGATTGGCTGGAGCGGTCCATATTCAGATAGCCAATGTCGTAGTGTACAAAATAAGGTTTGTCCTTTTCGATCACTAGAACATCATTTTTTATGCTGTAACGTATATCAGAGAAAGCAGTAATGCGGTCAAGAATTTGGGGTAGGGTTTGGTCGACTGCATTTAGGGTAACTGTGCCTGTGATATCTGGCGCGATATCTATGTTTAAAGAAGCATCTCTGCTTAGGGCAAACAATAGCTCGCGTAAATCAACATCGTTGACGACAACGGAGTAGACGTCTTCAGATTCACTCGGTTGATTTAGGGCAGCAGGGGTTGTGTTAAGAACAGGTTTTGGGATGGCTCCTGTTGAAGTCGCACGACTATCTGACGAAATATGTTGCTCTGATATATCCAGAGGCATCGGTGCGCAGGCCGTTAATCCAAATATTATGAGTATCCATGCGTTACTTATTATATTGTGCTTAATCATATTATCCGTAGCGCTCACAATTTTAAATTAGGGTAAGTTACCACAAAATTATAAAGTAATACATTAACTTTATTGGTTGTGAATTGAACAATTATATTATTGTTTAAAATTTGTACAGTTCGGCCTTGAAAGGTAGTAATCGTGCAGAATTGATGGCGAGCCTATAAAGAAAACCCTACATAAAGTAGGGCTTGTGAAGAATGCTAGGCCATTAAATGAAGGGTGAATTTAAATGGCGGTACAGTGGTAATTTTGTTGTCTATTTTTTGCTCTGTAATGGATTGGTTATGACACAAGAGATTGGCGGGCCGTTTGTACCGCAGCCTTAACCTGTTCCGGAGCTGTACCGCCAATATGGTTTCTGGCGGCAACTGATCCTTCTAATGTCAGTACATCAAACACATCATTGTCGATCACATCGGAGAATTGTTGTAATTCTGTGAGAGTCATCTCTGACAAATCCTTATTTTCAGCAAGGCCATAGGCCACAGATTTACCAACAATTTCGTGAGAATCCCGGAATGGGATGCCTTTGCGTACAAGATAATCAGCTAGGTCGGTGGCTGTTGAGAAACCACGGCGGGCAGCTTCTTTCATATTGTCTGGTTTTGATTTTATCGCTGGGACCATATCTGCAAAAGCTCTAAGGCAATCTTTAACTGTATCCACAGCATCAAACAGTGGTTCTTTATCTTCCTGATTATCTTTGTTGTATGCCAGAGGCTGGGATTTCATCAATGTTAGTAGGGCAATCAGGTGACCATTTACCCGACCTGTTTTTCCTCTTACCAGTTCTGGAACATCAGGGTTTTTCTTTTGAGGCATGATAGATGAACCAGTGCAAAAACGGTCTGGCATTTCGATAAAGTTAAATTGTGCTGATGTCCACAATACCAATTCTTCCGAGGCTCGGGATAGATGCGTTAGGAGGATGCTAGCAAAAGCACAAAATTCGATGGCGAAATCACGATCGCTCACAGAATCTAATGAATTTCGTGTGGGAGCATCAAAGCCTAATAACTCTGCTGTCATTTCACGGTCAATGGGGTAGGTCGTGCCAGCCAGCGCTGCGGCCCCCAGCGGAGATTGATTTAAGCGTTTGCGACAATCCTGTAGACGACTGTGATCGCGAACCAGCATTTCAAACCATGCCATGAGGTGATGTCCAAAAGTCACTGGCTGAGCAGTTTGCAGATGGGTAAAACCGGGCATGATGGTGTCGGCTTCTCGTTCGGCTAGATCCAGAATCCCTTGTTGGAGGCGGAGCAGTTCTGAACTGATATTATCAATTTCATCCCGCAACCAAAGGCGTATATCGGTTGCTACCTGGTCGTTACGTGAGCGGCCTGTATGTAGTTTTTTTCCGGTAATCCCAATTTGGGATGTCAGCGCTGCTTCCACATTCATGTGAACGTCTTCTAGAGCCACAGACCATTCAAATGTACCATCTTCTATTTCGGTAAGAATTTCACTCAGTCCAGTTTGGATAGATTGAAGTTCTTCTTTTGTTAACACATTGGCCTTGGATAGCATGGTTGCGTGAGCAATAGACCCTTGAATATCATGACGTGCCAGTCTTTGGTCAAAGTTAACTGATGCGGTGAATCTGGCAACGAAGGCATCGGTTGCTTCGGTAAAGCGGCCGCCCCAAGCTTGATTGGTGTCTTTTGTCTTGCTCATGAGTAAACTGACTCTTCTTTTATAGGTGCAGCTAACAATTTCTCTGTATGCTAGCAGTGGATTAAAGCAGCGAGATTATAACAAAGCCGGGACGGCTATGGGTGAACCAAGTGATACTCTTCACTCGTTGCAAATCTAGTGATCAAAATGAGGTGTGGTTTTGAATAATAAAACTGTAGAACCAGCATCCAAAATAGAATCAACATCGAATGAATTGGCCATGAGCCGGAAGGGATTTTTTCTTCCAGACCTTTGTCGTGGCCAGGGTTTGGGTGCTGTTTTAATTATCTCTGAATTGCTAGCCTTATTAATCACCATTGCAGACAGTGGCCTACAAAACTTTGACTGGGTAAAACTTTCGAAGGTTTCTTTGCTTTCTCTATGGATTGCACTACTGAGTGCCATGGTTTTGTGTCGCTGTAATCGCCGATTGTCTCTGTTGGGCCATGTTAGTGCGGCCTTTATTTCATTCTTTTTAATTCTTTTGGTGACACTATTTTGTGGTGCTGTTTCAGAAACTGTTTTGTGGTGGTACTCAGGTGCAGCATTAAATGAACAGTTTAATCTTGACAATATCCTTGAATATCTAGTGATTACAGCTATTCCCGCCAGTATATTGCTGTATTACCTATATCTTCAGCAGCAAATTAGAGTAAGAGAGCGAGTTGAGCTTGAGGCCAGGATTCAGGCACTGCAATCTCGTATCCGTCCACACTTCCTATTTAATTGTATGAATATGATTGCCAGCTTGATTGGTTCCGACCCCGAAAAAGCAGAACGTGTTGTAGAGGATATGTCGGATTTGTTCCGCTATGCATTATCGGATACCCAAACTCGGGTGCCATTAAGTGAAGAGCTTTCCCTTTGTCGCAGGTACATGGCGTTGGAAAAAGTACGATTAGGTGATCGATTATCTACTCGATGGGAAATTGGTGATTATGGTCATGGCGTTGAAATTCCCTCGTTGATGTTGCAGCCAGTATTGGAGAACGCGGTTTATCATGGCATCCAAAAGCGTCCTGATGGGGGGGAAGTGTTTGTGTCGGTTAAACGTGTTGATGATCGTCTTCAAATTATTGTGATGAATCCGATTCAAAGGGGCAGCCAGCAGCGTCACAAAGGAAATAAAATGGCGTTACAGAACATTCGAGAGCGATTGTATGCTCATTTCGGGTCGACAGCGGAAGCTACGGTGGAAATCAAAGAAAATTGTTATATTATGTTTATCAGTTATTTCGTAGGCGATAGTAGGGTTAAAGGATGAGAGTGCTGATCGTTGATGATGAACCTCTTGCGCGGGACAGATTGCGGAGAATGCTATCTGCTATAGATAATTGTACTGTGGTCGGAGATGCCGGTGACGGTGAGCAAGCTTTGGCTGTGGCTAAAGAGGTTGTGCCTGATTTGGTCTTTATGGATGTGCGTATGCCAGGGATGGATGGTTTGATTGCGGCCCAGCATTTGGCAAAAATTGAACCGCCACCTGCGGTGATTTTTTGCACGGCCTATAATGATTATGCCGTTGAAGCCTTTTCTACACAGGCTATTGGCTACTTACTTAAACCAGTTAAGCAGGCAGATTTAGAGAATGTTTTATCTCGGACTCGGCGGGTAAATAAGGCTCAGTTAAATGAGCTACAGGAATCAACGGTACTGCAAAATGGCAAACCGAGTCATCTTGCTTCCAAGAGTCGGCGTGGTATTGACCTTGTTGCTATCAATGATATCCGTTTGTTTCAAGCCGATGATAAATATGTACGAGCACATCATTCCCAGGGTGAATCGCTTTTGGATGAAACCCTCAAATTTCTGGAAGATGAATATGATGGGCGGTTTGTCCGCATTCATCGTAATGCTCTGGTCTCTATTCCCCATATTGAGGGTATAGAGCGTAATATTGACGGACAGTATTTTGTCCGTTTACAAGGTTTAGATTTTCGTCCTCAAGTCAGTCGCCGTCACGTCGCACCTTTGCGAAAACTGTTAGAACAAATCTAGATTTTACATTTTGTATACCCCCGTGAGCATGTTTGCTCATGGGTGATCTGCTATGATTTCCCTTCAATTATTTTGGTTATATTTTTCATGACTTCCTCAGTACGTATTGCAACCCGTAAAAGCCCGCTAGCACTTTGGCAGGCTGAAGATGTAAAAGCTCGTTTGAAGTTACTCCATCCTGATTTGGATGTGGAGTTAGTTGGTTTTACTACAAAAGGCGACAAGATTCTGGAGACACCACTGGCTAAAGTGGGGGGCAAAGGGCTTTTTGTTAAAGAATTGGAAGTTGCCATGTTGAAAGGTGAGGCTGATATTGCGGTGCATTCTATGAAGGATGTCCCAATGGAGTTTCCTGCTGGGCTTGGTTTAAGTGTGATTTGTGAACGCGAAAACCCTACAGATGCCTTCGTCTCTAATAAGTACCAGTGCCTGGACGACCTACCAAAAGGTAGTCGTGTGGGGACATCCAGTTTACGCCGACAAACCCAGCTACGTGAACGTTATCCTGAACTTGAAATTCTAGAATTGAGGGGAAACGTCAATACACGTTTGAAAAAGCTTGATGATGGTGAGTACGATGCCATTATCCTAGCCTCTGCTGGACTTATTCGACTCGAAATGAAAGACCGAATTCGCCAATATATACCGCCTGAGCAATCGCTTCCTGCTGGGGGCCAAGGAGCAATTGGTATAGAAAGTCGGCTAGATGATAAGCGAATACAATCATTATTAAAGCCTCTCCATCATATCCCAACGGCAGAGTGCGTCTTGGCTGAACGGGCTATGAACCGACATTTACAAGGTGGTTGCCAAGTACCCATTGCCTGCTATGCCATTCACGATACTCATTTAAATAACGCTAGTTTGAACAACGCTGGCTCGGAAGATGGAAATGATATATGGCTTAGAGGGTTGGTTGGTTCTCCCGATGGCAGTCATGTTATTCGTGATGATATACGCGGCAAAGCAGCGGATGCTGAAAAATTAGGCGTTACTTTAGCGGAAAGATTATTAGAGCAAGGTGCTGGGGATATTCTTAAAAAGGTCTATGGGGATTAAGCACCCATGTCAGACTTGCAAGGATTACAGACCCTACTGATTCGCCCCAAACCACTTTTGGGTATAGTTGGTGAGGACGGTAAAGAAGCTGACAAATTTACTCGTTATTTGTCTGATTGTGGTGCGACAACTCATCATTATCCCGTAATGATTGTGTTACCCCTGGAAAGTCCGTCAGATGTGGAACAGATCAAAGCACATATTCTTGATTTTGCCCATTATGATCGGGCGATTTTCATTAGCCGAACAGCTGCCATGCTGGCTATGGATTGGTTAGAGAGTTATTGCGTTATGGTACCTGAAGGGTTACCTATTAATATGCACTACTATGCTGTAGGAAAAAGTACAGCGAAAACATTGTTAGATTGGGGTGTGCAGGCGGAGCTTCCTGAGCAAGCATTTAGTAGTGAAGGATTGTTGGCATTGCCATCATTACAAAATATTGTCGGAGAGAAGATTGTTATTTTTTGTGGAAAAGGAGGGCGGTCATTGCTGGCGGAACAGCTGTCTGCTCGAGGGGCGACTGTAAATCGATGTGAATTATATCAACGCCAAATGACCGGTGAGCATGCGGGACAAATTAATAGCCTGATATCTTCTAATAAATTGGATTTGGTGATAGCTCATAGTGGCGAGTTGTTAAATAATTTATTAGCAATGGTTGATGATCGTCAGCAATCCTTATTGCGTGAATTACCCCTTTTAGTACCGAGTGAAAGAGTGGCAGAACGTGCTAAAGAAACAGGTTTTAAAGAGATTTTATGTGCTGGTTCCGCAGTGCCCGAAGACATGGTCTCGGCATTACGAGGGTGGTACAGTAATAAAGGTAGATAAACAACATAGTCATCTGAAGGGATTTTGTCAGTGGATAACAACTCTGTAGATAGTAAGAAAGAAGGTGAGAAGGTAGAGAAGTCAGCTCAGGAGAAGGCTTCCGACTCAATTTCTAGCAAAGAAGAAGCTGCTGTTTCCTCTGAGTCATCATCGACTATAGAGCTTTCTCAAGGTGTTGCCGGAGCGAATGAGGCTTCTAAAAGTGAGTCTTCTATAAAAGAAGTACCTGTAGAAGAGAAGGTGAAAAAAGAAGCCTCTGGGAGCAAAGAGCCTGATACAGAAAAACCAGAGCAAAAGCAATCTGAGAAGAAAGAACCTGAGAAGAAAGAATCTGAAAAAAAAGAACTTAAGAAGAATGCCCCTGTACAGAAAAAATCTTCAGGGAGTGGTTCATTAGTTAAGGCTATATTAGTTCTACTATTGCTGTTGCTATTGGCTGCAGCTGGGGGGGCAGGTTGGTGGTTCTATCAACTGCAACAACAAGAGCCTGTAGTTAACAAGGTTCAACAAAATTTGGAAAGCCAGCAGCAAGATATTAAGCGCCTCGAACAACGACTAGATGATGAGCGAGCAGAGCGTCAAAATCAGCAGCAGTCACAAGCAGCTCTCAATCAATCGATCAGTGATATTCAGTTAAATATTAATAGCCATGCACGCCGATTAAGAGAGCTTTCAACGACGTCCCGAAGTGATTGGTTGCTTGCAGAAGCGGAATACCTTATTCGGCTTGCTAACCAACGGCTGATTACAGAAAGAAACACGAAAAATGCCACTTCTTTGCTGGTAACGGCAGATGGTATTTTGCGTGATCTTGATGAAGTTGATTTGCTGCCAGTTCGAAAAGCGCTTGCCAAAAGCATTACTGCATTACGATCCACACAGATGGTTGATCGTGAGGGGTTGTATCTTCAATTGAGCGCCTTATCAGAACAGTTGGTTAACTTGCCATTGATGGCGCCTGAGCTTGATGAAGAAGTGTCGGTTGATGTTGAAACTGAGGTTGCTGAGGCTGAAAATGGCTCGATTTCTGAAGAGTGGAGAGAGAGGATTTTTCAAAGCTTTAATTCAGCACTTGAGTCTGCCAGTGATTTAATTCGAGTAAGGCGCCGAGATGCACCTCTTGAGCCTTTGCCTTCGGTGGAAGAAGACCAACAGTTACGTCATAACCTTGCCATTTTGCTGGAGCAAGCCCAAATGGCATTGTTGCGCGAAGAGCAGGCGATTTACCAAGTCAGCTTAGAAAAGGCGCAAGTATGGCTTAATAATTATTTTGAATTAAATGAATCTGCAATTCCATTAGTGGAGCAGCTAGCATTACTTGAGCAAGAGAATGTAGTTCAGCAGTTACCTGATATATCAGAAGGTTTGGAGGTTCTCAGGGACTATATTGATAGTTGGCATAAACGACATACTGTTCAGCAATCTGACGAAGATCAGGCGGGGGAATAGTAGTGAGACGATTGTTATTAATTATTGTTCTGGTCACCGTTGTAGGTGGCCTGGTCGCTTGGCAGATGGTAGAAAATGGCGGTTATATCTTAATCGCTTATGGAAATTACACAATTGATATGAGCCTTTGGGCGTTGTTGTTAATGCTATTGGTGGTGTGGTTAATTTGGAGAATCTTAAAGGCAGGCTTGCGATTATTTGTTGAACCTGGCCAGAAATTTTTCAAAGAAAGGGGTGTGGCAAGAAAGCAGCGTCACCGTTCCCGTACATCTAGAGGGCTATTGCAATATATTGAGGGCCACTGGGATCAAGCGCGTCGGACCCTAAAGCGTTCAGCCAAACATGCAGATATGCCATTGCTAAATTATCTTGCGGCAGCAAATGCAGCTTATGAAATTGGTGATCAAAATGATGCTGATCGTTTACTGGCAAAGGCCAGGGAAATTGAACCAGGTGGTGGTCTAGCTATTGGTTTAGCTCAAGCCAGAATGCATTTACGTGATGGGCACTATGAAGAAGCGCTTGCTATTCTACAGCGCCTTCACACAAAAGATCCTGAGCATCCATTAATATTACGCTTACTAAACAATACCTATAGAGGTCTTGAGGATTGGCGTAGTTTAGAAAAGCTATTACCCGATTTCAGGCGTTATAAAGTATTTAATAAACGTGCCATGCAAAGGGTCGAATCTGAGGTCTACTCATCATTATTAACTTCATTATCTATGCAAGCAAAAAAGAGTGGTGGTTCAGAGGATACCGATGCTCTTATCCAGCTATGGCATGACATGCCTAAGCACGTGAAATCTATTAAGCGTGTTTTGTTATCCTATATCACAAGCTTGTATCAATTGGGCGAGGCTAACCGTGCTGAGGTGTTGTTGAGAAAGTCTTTAAAGTTAGATTGGGACGATGCTTTAGTCAGGTTATACGGTATTGTTGAAAGTGGTGATCCACAGAAACAATTAATTACTGCAGAGAGCTGGTTGCGCCAGCGCCCGAATGATGGTGAGTTAATGTTAGCTCTTGGGCGCCTTAGTCAACGAAATCAATTATGGGGTAAAGCTCGAGATTATCTTGAAAGTGCTATTGCTTTGAAAGTGCAGCCAGAAGCGTATGTAGAGTTGGCTCGCTTAATGGTTCAGCTGGGTGAGCATGAAAAAAGCTCAGAGTTCTACCAAAAAGGTTTAGCCTTAAGTATGCGGGCTTAATAAATTATAAGTAACAAAAAGGCGGCTATTTATAGCCGCCTTTTTGTTTATATAGCTTAGACATTGGTATTGGTGTTATACCTGTGGTCCAGCATTGAGAACACTTTCTGAAACATCAAAGTTCTGGATGTTTTCAACAAACAGTTTAGCCAGTTTAGCGGCTTGTTCGTCATAAGCGGCTTTATCTTCCCAGGTTTCACGAGGGTTGAGGAAGGAGCTATCTACACCGGGAACGCTGGTTGGAATTTCCAAGTTTAATCCTGGTAATTTAACCGTTTCAGTTTCTTCCAGGTCACCATTTTGAATGGCAGAAATAATGCCTCGTGTAACCGGAATAGGGAAACGTGAGCCAGAACCATCTGGAGCACCAGAGCCGCCAGTCCAGCCAGTATTGACTAGGTAAACACGGCTGTCGAAGTCTTCAATGTGTTTCATTAAGAGCTCAGCGTACACATTCGCCGGACGTGGCATAAATGGCGCTCCAAAACAGGTTGAGAACGCCAGTTGAATACCAGCTGCCCCGCCCATTTCTGTAGAGCCAACACGTGCAGTGTAACCACTGAGGAAGTGATAAGCCGCGGCTTCTTTTGAAAGAATAGAGACAGGAGGTAGTACGCCTGATACATCACAGGTCAGGAAAATAACGTTTTTGGGTTCGCCAGCACGGTTTTCTGCGCTTCGTAGTTCTACGTGTTCCAGCGGATAGCTGCAACGACCATTTTCGGTGAGGCTGGTGTCGTCATAGTCAGCTGTTCGATTTACATCGGTAGCTACATTCTCAACAATTGCACCAAATCGAATGGCATCCCAAATAACGGGTTCATTCTTTTTGCTTAGGTTAATGGTTTTAGCGTAACAACCACCTTCCATATTGAAGACAGCACCTTTAGTCCAACCATGCTCATCATCACCAATCAAGTAGCGATCAGGATCTGCAGACAATGTTGTTTTACCCGTACCTGAAAGGCCAAAGAATAGACACACATCACCGTCTTTGCCGACATTGGCGGCACAGTGCATTGGCATGACATCTTTCTCGGGTAACAGGAAGTTTTGTACAGAGAACATGGCTTTCTTCATTTCACCAGCATATTTCAAGCCAGCAATAAGCACTTTGCGCTGTCCAAAATTGATAATGCCAACGGCTTCACTGTTGGTGCCATCTCTTACTGGATCACAGATAAAGTTGGCAGCATGTAGAATTTTCCACTGTTCTTTGTTGGAAGGGTTGTACTTTTCTGGGCGAATGAACATGTTGCGACCGAACAGGTTATGCCAAGCAGTTTCTGTCGTCACTTTTACTGGAAGGTAATGTTCTAGATCCTGTCCCACATGAAGGTGAGACACATAACGATCTTTCTCTACCAAGTGTGATTCAACGCGATCCCACAGAGCATTAAATTTATCTTCGGCGAAGGGGCGATTGACTGGTCCCCAGTTAATATCATCTTTGCTGCTGGGCTCTTCAACTACAAAGCGGTCAGCAGGTGAGCGACCAGTGCGCTTTCCTGTTACTGAGAGAAAGGCTCCGGTGTCTGTGAGTTGGCCTTCTCCATTTTGAAGTGCCATCTCTATCAACTCAGCAGAGCACAAGTCGGTGTAAACATTCACAGCAGAGTCTTCGATTTGTGTCATCAGTTTTTGTCCTGTCGGGAGAGTTCTATTCGTTAATACTATTCGTTTTTACGTTGATTTTTGTGGTCCATACCCGCAGGTGGAACCTGCCGAGCTAAAAAGGTGCGCAATTATGCCAGAAAAATATCCACTAGTGGAGGGTTGGTGGGCTTTCTCCGAATAGATTTGCAATATCGTTCTCGTCAAAGCTGTATTGTTGGTGGCAAAACTCGCAACTAATAGAAATGATGCCTTGTTCTTTGAGGATATCGTCGAGTTCTTCATGTCCCATAGAAGTCAGAGCTTTGGCAAATCTATCCTCAGAGCAGCTACAAAAAAATTGCACTGGGTTTGGCTCAAAGAGGCGTAACTCGTCCTGATGGAAAAGCCGGTATAACTGTTGTTCATGGCTGAGGGATAGCTGTTCTTCTGACGTAATTGTTTCTGCTATTTGGGTCGTATGTTCCCAGAGCTGTTGGTTTTCTTCTGGTGTCGATTCAAGTTGGCTCGGTAATGCCTGGAGTAGCAAGCCAGCGGCTTTAGCGTTTTCAGGTGCTGCATCCGCAGCTAACCAAATTTTGGTGGGAAGTTGTTCTGAACGTAAAAAATAGTCTTCCAGGCATTCTGCGAGGGAAGGTGATTCAAGGGGAATAATACCTTGATAACGTTCACCTCTACTCGGGTCTATGGTGAGTGTCAGAGTTCCTTTACCAATGAGGTCGGTTAGGAGAGGGTCGTTTTGATGGTTATCTGTTTCATTATAGTGATATTCATCCTCAAATTTAGCAATGGCCCTAAGATTATGGTGTCGAGTGCAGTCAGCCATAATAAGTGATAGTGGGCCATCTCCCTGTGCTTGAAGTGTGATGACACCATCAAATTTTAATGTAGCACTTAGCAGCCCCGCAGCAGCCAGGAACTCTCCAATTAAATGCTGGATAGCATGAGGGTAGTTGCCATTTTCAAGTGTGCGTTGATAGCTTTTTTCCAAAGTTAGTATTTCGCCGCGGATATCTGAATGTTCAAAAATAAATCGTTGTAGCTGGTCGGAATTAGGCATTATGGGTGTTCCTAAGGAAAGCGCGGAAAATTTAGGATAGTTCGTGAGTTTAGTCCAGTGATTAGGTACAGAAGGATTTACTTTTTATAAGATTTTGTCAGCGACAGCGACGCCTGATTTCTTGTTCTAACCGTTGAGCTCGTTGTTTCCGTTCTTTTTCAGTTACGACAACTTCTTTGCCGTTGTCATCCATAAAAAATACACGCCCTGTTATTGTCTTCAGTTGTTGCCTCGCTTTATTGCAGGCCTGGGCCATTTTCTGATCTTGTTGCTGCTGGATAGTCTTTTCTTGTTGTTGATGAGCTTGCTCTTCAGGTGTAGCCCCTTTAAAAAGTTGTTGTAATTTTTTTGTTTCACCCTTGCTGGAATCACGATTGAGAGGTGATAGTTGGGATGATATTTCTTCAGATGGCACTTGGTCTTCGGGCGGGTGTTCAGAGAAGTGAGTTTTTCCCTGTTCATCGGTCCATCTATAAATTTCGGCAAACGATACAGGTGGAAAGGTGAGTGCTGAAAGTGTCAACAAAGTAGTGACATGCTTAATAATAGTATGTGTCGTTATAGGCCTTTCGGACAGGTGTAAAGTCATTATTGGTTTTCTTCCTTGAATCGGTGTATTTGACGACGTTGTTTTTTTGTGGGCCGCCGGTCATGGGTGGAGACAGCACAATTAGCAGCTTTGCGCTCTGCTGAAAGTTTTGCTCGTTTTTCAACACTTTCAGCTGTTTCGCTATAGAGTGTTTCGGCTTCTGTGGCCCCACGGCGTTGATCAGAAAGTTTATCAACGATCACAGTCTTTTCATCCCATCCTTGGCGAATACAGAGTATTTCTCCAAGAATGACATCTTTACTGGGTTTTGTTCGTTGGCCGTTAATATGAACTTTGCCACCTTCAATGGCAGCTTTGGCTAATGCACGGGTTTTAAAAAAGCGTGCAGCCCAGAGCCACTTGTCTATTCGTATTTTTTGAAGAGGTACTTCTGGTTTAGCCATTGGGGAAAATTTCATCGAAGTGAACGATAGTTTGAAAACCATCTAATTCTCTTGGGGCTTGCTTGCTATCTGGTTGTCGCATTCCCAGTAGATGGCTAATGCCATATTGCTGGGCAGAATGAAGAACGTCAATGGAGTCATCAATAAATAGTGTTTTTGCAGGGTCAAAATGTTGTTGCTTAGATAGCGCCTGCCAAAATTGCTGGGACTCTTTAGGTTGGCCAAATTGATGTGAGCTATATATGTGGTCGAGTAGGTTGTGAATGCCTGTTGCAGCAAGCTTTAATTCCAGACTTTGAGGGTGAGCATTGGTAATGAGTACCCTTTGTTTTTTGTGTTGCCCGAGTTGTTGCAAAAATTCCTGAACAAAAGGCCGCTCTTGAATAAGGTGTTCAATCTCTTCTTTTAGCTGGCGAATATTCACTGACAGTTCATTTGACCAGTATTCAAGGCAGTACCAATCTAAAGTCCCCCGCTTTTCATTAAACCGATTGTGTAATTCCTTTGTTGCTTGGTCAGGGCAAAGGTCATGGTGGTCGGCATAACGCTTGGGCAGATGGGTCAGCCAGAAGAAGTTGTCAAAATGTAGATCTAACAGAGTGCCGTCCATATCAAATAGAACGGTATCGATTTGGCTCCAGTCTATATTGACAGATGTTGTATCCATTGTTGGTATCAGAGTTGGACTATTAATAGTAAATTACAAAGCAGTTGTTTGTCGTCGCTATAGTCATATTAGAATAGATCTTCTGGCAGCGGTGCGCCTTCTATTGCTTCATTGCCTGTATCTATGACTGGCCTGGTTTCGGCCATAGCAGGAACATTTTCTTTTCGGAAGATTTCAAAAATGGCATTGGCATGTTCTGGGCCTACTCTGAGACCGGTGACGGGATCAATGCGAACCATCACTATACCTTTTGGCTGAGGTCGAGTTATAACTGGTTTTCCCTTTAAGGCCTGTTTCATAAAATCAATCCAAATCGGTAGGGCAGCAGAGCCGCCGTATTCTCTACGACCCAGTAGAAGATTTTCATCAAATCCTAGCCAGGACGTGGCGGCTATATGTGGGCTATAGCCTGAAAACCAAGCATCTTTAGGGCCGTTAGTTGTACCTGTTTTACCAGAAATATCCGATCGTTCTAAAACACGGGCACGCTTTCCTGTTCCTTTTCGAATTACGTCCTTGAGTATGGAGTCAATAATATAGGCAACTTGTGAATCTATAACTCTAGGAGCAACAGGCAATGCTTGGGTAGGTTGTGGTTCTTCTAAAGAGATGTTCTGTTCTATAGGTTGATGAGATAAATTATCAGAAGCCTCTGATTTAAGGTTGGCCGTGCCGTTTTGTTCTGGACTAGTTTTCTCCGTATCACATGAACGACAAACAGTAAGGGGGGCAGCTTGGTATACCAGGTTGCCTTCAGCATCCTCAATGCGATCTATCAAAAAGGGTTCAACTTTATAACCACCATTGGCAAGAATAGCGTACCCAGTAGCAACTTCTAGGGGGGTAACGGCATGACTACCCAGGGATAATGAAAGGTCCCGGGGTAAGACGGCGGTATTAAAACCGAATCGGTCTAAACCATTGATGGCCGTTTTTATTCCCAAACTCCGTAAGATGCGAATAGAAATCAGGTTGCGGGACAGGTAAAGGGCTTTGCGTAGTCGTGTAGGCCCATAAAACTTTCCACTGTCATTTTCTGGGCGCCAGGTGTTTTCAAGGAGTTTATCCTCAAATACGACGGGTGCATCATTAAGGATACTTGCTGCAGTAAAGCCATTTTCTAATGCTGTGGTATAGATAAAAGGTTTGAAGTTGGAGCCAGGCTGCCGCTCAGCTTGGGTGATGCGATTAAAGTGGCTTTGGTAGAAATCAAAACCGCCAACTAAAGCTTGAATACCTCCATTTTCAGGATTTAGTGCCACGATAGCAGCTTGGGCTTTTGGAAGTTGTGTCAATGCCCATTGATTCTCTGCCTGATCTGGACTATCTATGTCTGGGCTGCCTATATCAGGATCATCTATACCAGGGTTATCTGTTATAGCTTCTACACGAATGAGGTCACCCTGTGAAAATAGTTCGCTAGCGGATTTGATGGGGGCAGATCGACTATTGGGGCTATTGTATTTGCGTAATCCTTTTAGGCCGTTTGCCCATAAAACTTCTCCGTGTTGATCATCATCTAAAAGAATATGAAGGGATTGTTCTTTTACTTCTGTGACGATAGCTGGGATTAATTTTCCGTAGCGTGGTGTTTTTTGTAGTATTGAAGACCACTGTTCTGATTTTCTGACTTGTGCTTCTGGGCCACGGTATCCATGGCGTTGGTCATAATCCAGCAATCCTTTTTGAACGGCTGTTTGTGCGCTGCTCTGTAGTTCGCCTTTAATAGTAGTGTAAACACGGTAACCATCAGTGTAGGCAGCATTACCTACCATTTCGATAATTTCTTTACGTGCTATTTCAGAAACATAAGGTGCATTGAGTTCGACGTTATAGCCATGGTAATCAGCACTGACTGGCTCGGCTTTTGCCCGTTGGTAGGTGTCACCATCAATATAATTTAGATCCAACATCCGTTTGAGAATCCAGTTGCGCCTAATCAGTGCGCGATCTGGATTAGCGATGGGGTTGTAGGCAGAAGGGGCTTTGGGGAGGCCAGCAATCATAGCCAGTTGAGCCAAGCTCAGCTCTTTTATTGGTTTACCATAATAAACGTGTGCAGCAGCATCAATGCCGTAAGCCCTGTTGCCCTGGTATATCTTGTTGGCGTAGAGGGTTAGGATTTCGTCTTTAGATAAGTCATCTTCTATACGCAGAGCTAGTAGGATTTCATTAAATTTACGTGTAAATGTCTGCTTTCGCGTGAGAAAGAAGTTTCTGGCCACCTGCATAGTGATAGTACTGCCACCAGTTTTAATCTCGCCAGAGGTGATAAGTTGGGAAGCGGCCCGTAATAGTCCGGCAACATCAACTCCCCCGTGTTCATAAAAGCGGTCATCTTCTGCAGACAATAGTGCTTTCACATAGAGTGGGGGAATGTCAGAAAAAGTAATCGGTGTTCGCCTTTTTTCACCAAATTCACCAATTAGTTGTGAATCTTGTGAATAAATTCTCAAAGGAGTTTGCAGTTTTACCTTACGAAGGCTTTCAACGGAGGGTAATTTAGGACTAAGGTATAGGTATAAACTGCCGCTAATCACTAATAAGCCGCCTAGTGCTGCAATAGTAAGCCATAAAAGATAGCTAAGAAGTTTGAGGTGGGTTTTTTTCATGATTTGGCCAGTTTTGTGACAGCCTCGTATTATAGGGCGAAAAAAAGTGGCAATACACTACTTGCAAACTTGCAGGAAATAGTTAAGGTTGCATATTAGATGCTTTGCGTAACTCTGGGAAAAGAAAACAAAAATGGGAATTTTTAGCTTTCTAGATCAGCAGCCTAAAAGTTTGTTGGGGCTAGACATAAGTTCTTCGGCGGTGAAGCTGCTTGAGATCAGCCGAAATGGCAGCCGTTACAAGGTAGAAAGTTACCTTGTTAGGCCTCTGCCACCCAACACGGTTGTTGAAAAAAATATCAATGATGTGGATGCGCTGTCAGACACAATTAGAAAAGTGGTTAGCCAAGCAAAGGCAAAAGCGAAAGATACGGCGGTTGCTGTTTCTGGATCATCGGTGATCACCAAGGTCATTGAAATGCCTTCAGAGCTCAATGACCAGGCAATGGAAACTCAAATTGCGTTAGAAGCAGATCAATATATCCCTTACCCTCTCGATGAGGTGGCGCTGGATTTTGAAATCATTGGGCCTTCTGAAAATAACGCTGAACAGGTAGATGTGTTGTTGGCGGCCTGCCGACGAGAAAATGTTGATTCAAGGGCTGAGGCACTTGAAATCGCTGGTCTAACACCTAAGGTGGTAGATGTTGAGGTTTTTGCAGTAGAGCGAGCATTTGAGCTATTAGCTAATCAGCTTGAAGGCTTGGGAGATCAAGTTGTTGCCATTGCTGATGTGGGTGCAACTATGTTGACGCTCAGTGTTCTGGTTAATGGTAAGACCGTTTATACCAGGGAACAGTTATTTGGTGGCAAGCAGGTCACGGAAGAAATTCAACGGCGTTATGGATTATCTGTTGACGAAGCGGGTTCAGCCAAAAAACAAGGCGGCTTACCCGAAGATTACGTTACAGAGGTTTTGGAACCGTTTAAAGATGCTCTTGTGCAGCAAATCTCCAGATCTTTGCAATTCTTTTTCTCATCCAGCCAGTACAATTATATTGACCAATTGATCATGGCTGGTGGTGTGTCGGCTATGGATGGATTGAGAGAAGAAGTGGAAGAGAAGCTGGGTTTATCTACGTTAGTTGCAAATCCTTTTGCTGATATGGAAGTTTCTAATAAGGTGAATGCTGTTGCGCTAAGTAATGACGCACCAGCTATGTTGATCGCGGCGGGGCTGGCACTAAGAGGGCTGGAGTAGCATGGCTAAGATTAATTTACTTCCCTGGCGTGAGGCATATCGCGCTGAGAAGAAAAAAGAATTCGTTACCTTGCTGGGCATGGTTTTAATTTTTGCTGCAGTGGCCGCATTTGGCTGGGATCGGGTGGTCAATAGCCAAATTGATTCTCAGGTTAGTCGAAACCAGCTGTTGAAAACAGAGATAGCTAAACTTGATAAACAAGTAAAAGAAATTGATGAGCTGACGAAGCGTCGTCAGAATTTACTTGATCGAATCAAGGTTATTCAGGAAGTGCAAGGTAACCGACCTGAAATTGTTAAAATTTATGATGAGTTTGTACGTGCTGTGCCGGACGGTGTGTATTTCACCGAAATGGAAAGAAAGGCTGAAAGTATTTCTTTGGTCGGTTTTGCTAAGTCAAACAGCCGGGTATCTGTACTCATGAGGCGCCTAGATGCTTCATATAAATTTACAGAGCCGAACCTCACTAAGGTCGAGGCTAATGATGCCCTTGGCGAAAATGGTAGTCAGTTTGAGATGCAAGTTAAAATTGTACAGCCAAATACGGAGCAGGCTTCGGATGAAGCAAGCGAGGGAGAAGCATAATGGCCTTAAATGATTCTCTTCAGCAGCTAAAAAACTTGGATTTAGCTGAACTTGATATTGAAAGTATTGGTGTTTGGCCTTTACCGGTAAGAGCTTTTTTGTTTGTTATGGCATTTTGCTTGGTACTTGCTGGTGCTTATTATTTTTATATCAAAGACTTGGGTGTTGAGCTAAGCGCGGTGCAGGCAGAAGAAACCCAATTAAAAGCAACCTTTGAGAAAAAAGCCTTTCAAGCGGCAAACCTTGATATATATCGCCAGCAAATGGCAGATGTGGAAAAGTTATTTGGTGCACTCTTGGCTCAGTTGCCAAGTGATACTGAAGTACCTGGCTTACTTGAAGATATTACTGACCTTGGTAATGGCGCTAGTCTTAATATCGTGAGTATTACGCTTCAACCTGAAAGAGCCACAGAGTTTTATGTAGAGCTGCCAATAAAAATTGTAGCTGAAGGTGCTTACCATGATGTAGGCGCATTTGTGAGTGGCGTTGCGGGTTTGCCCAGGATAGTTACATTACATGACTACAGTTTAACTTCTAATGAAAAAAGTAGTATGCAGGAGCTCGAGATTGAGGCGAGAACATACCGCTATAAGGCGCAGGAAGACTGATAATGGCTAAATTAATAAGTTTGATAGCATTAGCAGGCGTGATTTTAACTTCTGGTTGTAGTGGTGGAGGTCAGCATGGGGATCTTCATGACTTTATGGCAGAGGTAAAGAAAAAGCCTTCTGGCGAGGTTGACCCTTTGCCAACATTTCTTTCATATAAAACATTTAGTTATGGTGCTATGGCCATGCGTAGCCCATTTGAACCTCCACTTACTTTAGCTACGACTGATTCTGTGACTGGTGAGAATAAAGTTCAGCCACCAGATGAAAATCGTAAGAAAGAGTATCTGGAAAATTACAATTTTGCGGCGATATCAATGGTAGGCGCGTTATCAAAAGATGGTCATATTTGGTCATTGGTAAATGATGGTAGTGGTGGAATTCACCGTGTTACTACCGGGAATTATATGGGTAAAAACCATGGTCGTATCGTTTCAGTAACAAATTCTAAGATCGATGTGATAGAGGTTGTACCTGATGGCAAAGGTGAGTGGGTAGAACGTCCACGTACTTTGGCTTTGAAAGAGAAGGACTAAATAATGTTTGGGGAAACTGCAATGAAAGGGTATCTGAAGAAGAGTGTCGTTGTTCTGGTGGGGTGGTTAACCTTGCTTGGAGCTTCTTCGCATGCGTGGGCACAGGTTTTGCTCGAAGATATTAGTTTTGCGACGTTACCTGGTGATCGATTTGAGGTGCAAATGTCTTTCTCTGGTACTCCTCCTAGTCCAGAAGGATACACAATTGAGAATCCAGCACGTATCGTGTTGGACCTTCCTGGTGTAGAGAGTGCCCTTGAACAGAAAAAGCATGCGTTGTCGTTTGAAAATGCTCGTAGTGCTGTTGTGCTTGGGACGTCAGACCGAACTCGTATAATTATTAACATGCTCGCGATGACATCCTATGAGACCAGCACTGAAGGAAACGTTTTAAAAGTTATAGTAGGTGGTGAAGATGGATCAGCTGTTATACAGAAGAAATCCTCTTATGTTGACGCGATTTCAACGGCAGAAGATCGTACCAGTGAAGCTGAATATAGTATTAAAAATGTTGATTTTGACCGTGGGGAGCAAGGTGAAGGATTAATTTCTATTGAGCTTTCCGATCCTTCTGTCAGTGTGGATGTTTCTCAAGTTGGAAAAGGTATTAAACTTGATTTTTTCCGTACTTCTTTGCCTGAATCCCTTGACCGTCGTTTGGATGTCATCGATTTTGCCACACCGGTAAAAGAAATCGACACAAGTAATGATGGTTCTACAACTACAATTATGGTTGATGCGGTAGGCGAATTTGACTATATGGCTTACCAAACGGATAGCCATTATGTGGTGAGCGTTAAACACTTGACACCAGAAGAATTAGAAGAAAAACAGAATAAGTTTGCTTATGTAGGTGAAAAGCTTTCTCTCAATTTCCAAGATATTGAAGTGCGCTCAGTGCTTCAGTTAATTGCAGACTTTACCGAGCTAAATTTAGTAGCTAGTGACACGGTCTCGGGTAATATCACTTTACGGCTGGAGAATGTGCCTTGGGATCAGGCACTTGCAATTGTGTTAAAGGCAAAAGGTTTAGATAAGCGCCAGGAAGGTAACGTTTTAATGGTTGCCCCTGCAGCTGAAATTGCTGAGCGTGAACGGCTACAGGTAGAGGCAAATAAGCAACTGCAAGAGTTGGCTCCGTTACGTACAGAGTTTATTCGTATCAAATATGCGGACGCTAAAGAGTTATTTGAATTGTTTGATGTGGAAGAAGGTGGTGGTGGTGGTGGTGATGATCGCTCAGCTACTGATAGCATTTTGTCTGAGCGGGGATCGGCCATTGTTGATGAGCGGACGAATACAGTTATTTTGACGGATACAGAAGACAAAATAATAGAGTTCATGCGCCTTATTGAAAAGATTGATATTCCTATTCGTCAGGTATTAATTGAAGCTCGAATTGTTATTGCAAATACTGATTTTAGTAAAGAGATTGGTGTTGAATGGGGAGTGGAGGCTTTCCGCAATCATGGTAATAATACTTTTGGTATTGGTGGTTCAAGAGCTTTTAATGAAGGTGATGGAATGGTGATGGGTGACTTTCTCGATTTTGATGGAGATGGTGATACCGAAGGAGCAATTGATTTAAACGATATTACAGCGGTGGACTTAGGTGTTCAAAAAAGTCCAATGGGTTCCCTTGCACTTAGTTTGCTTACCGATGATACATTTATTGATCTGGAATTAAGTGCACTGGAAAGTGATGGTTCTGGTGAAATTGTATCTCAGCCAAAAGTGATGACAGGGGATAAGCAAAAGGCAGTAATTAAGACGGGTACAGAGATTCCCTATGAGGAGTCTACGTCTAGTGGGGCTACTTCTATTGAATTTAAAGAGGCTGTGCTTAAACTTGAGGTAACTCCACAGATTACTCCAGATGGCAGAATTGTAATGGATCTGATTGTGGCGCAAGATTCTCAAGGTGATTTGCTTCCAACTGGTGAGCCAGTTATTGATGTTACTGAAGTCGAAACTCAGGCTATCGTGGGAGATGGCCAGACCTTAGTATTGGGTGGTTTGTTTCAAATGCAGACAGAAGATTCTGTGAGAAAAGTGCCTCTTTTAGGGGATATTCCGTATCTTGGTCGTTTGTTTAGAAGTGATTTTCAGGATCATAAAAAGCGTGAAATTTTGATCTTTATTACACCCAAAATTATTAATGAAGCTCTTCTGGATTAAATGCTTAAAAACAACAACCTCTTTCTTGTCGGCCCCATGGGGGCTGGCAAGACAACTATAGGCCGGTTCCTGGCTGAAAATCTCAATTTAGAATTTGTAGACCTTGACGCTGAAATTGAAGACCGTTGCGGCGCAAATATTCCCTGGATTTTTGATGTTGAGGGCGAAAATGGTTTTCGCAAGCGAGAATCAAAAATGTTGGATGAAGTAACGTCCCGAAATGGTGTGCTTCTTGCCACAGGTGGTGGTGCTGTACTTTCAAAAGAAAATCGTGAAATACTGATGAAAAGGGGCTATGTTGTTTACCTTAGTGCTTCAGTTGGCCAGCTTTTGGAACGTACAGCCCATGATCGTAACCGTCCTTTGTTACAAGTAGATAATCCTCGAGAAGTCATTGAAAAACTTATTACTGACAGGGATCCTCTTTATAAGGAGGTGGCTGATTTGATCGTAGTAACAGAAAAGAGAAAGCCGCAACTTGTTGCTGAAGATATTGTTGCAGCGGTTGGTCAGTCAATAGATTGATGTGGTACATTTCTCGTTACATTCATTCTAGTAACAGTTAACAGAAACCTTCATAGTGAAAAATCAAAGAGAACTCAGCGTCGATTTGGGTGATAGAAGCTATCCCATTGTTATTGGTGAGGGCTTGTTACAACAACCAAATTTATTTACCCCTTTTATTTATGGGCAACAGGTATTAGTTGTAACTAACGAAACCATTGCTCCCTTGTATTTAGACTCTGTAATGGCTGGTTTGTCGTCATATCAGGTTGAATCCGTTGTCTTACCAGATGGTGAAAAGTATAAAAATCTGGAAACCCTAAATACTATTTTTGACACGTTGCTTGCTAAAAAGCATAACCGTACAACAACACTTATAGCGTTGGGTGGGGGTGTTGTTGGTGATATGACGGGTTTTGCTGCAGCTTGTTATCAGCGCGGTGTTAATTTTATTCAACTACCAACAACGTTACTTGCCCAGGTAGATTCTTCTGTTGGGGGAAAAACGGCAGTCAATCACCCTATGGGGAAAAATATGATTGGTGCCTTTTATCAGCCTCAATGCGTAATTGCTGATACAAGTACACTGAATACATTGGATGATCGTCAGCTTCGAGCGGGATTAGCAGAAGTTATAAAATACGGCCTTATTGCCGACGCCCGTTTCTTTGATTGGCTAGAAGCAAATATTCAATGCTTGTTGGATCGAGATCCAGAGGCTCTAGCCTATGCCATTGAACGATCCTGCGAGAATAAGGCAAAAGTGGTCAGCCAGGATGAGCGTGAGGGTGGTGTACGTGCTATTTTGAATCTCGGTCATACCTTTGGGCATGCCATAGAAACATATCAATCCTATAAAGACTGGCTGCATGGTGAAGCAGTATCAGCAGGGATGGTGATGGCTGCAAAATTGTCCCAATCTATGGGCTGGATTTCTGAAAATGAAGTTAGCAGAACGAAAGAGTTGCTTCTAAAATGTAGTTTACCTGTGTCTGCTCCAGAGGAAATGACGACAGAAGGGTTTTTGAGTCTGATGTCTGTTGATAAAAAGGTC
>JAJFKD010000134.1 GCA_021773405.1 Porticoccus sp. | reverse complement strand
CTGAACCGCTCAGAGCACAACTACCAGAAACATCAACCATGATCGCCACTGATGTGGCCTCACCGTTTCTCACCCCATTCAAGTTAACTCTAGTACTTTCATTTTTCGCAGCTATGCCCTTTATTCTCTATCAAGTCTGGGCCTTTGCTGCGCCAGGGTTATACAAGAAAGAAAAAATTATCATGCTGCCGTTGTTCTTTTCCAGTGTGTTCCTATTTTATGGCGGCATGGCCTTTGCGTACTACGCAGTATTTCCTTTGGTCTTCTTGTTCTTCACCAGCATTGGTCCAGAAGGTGTGGCAGTGATGACGGACATTCGCAGCTATTTGGATTTCGTTCTCAAGCTGTTCTTTGCTTTTGGACTTAGTTTTGAGATACCCATTGCCGTGGTCATTCTTTCTTGGGTGGGCGCGGTAAATCCGGATGAGTTAGCGAAAAAACGGCCTTACGTTTTTGTCCTCTGCTTTGTGCTCGGTATGTTGCTGACGCCACCCGATATTATTTCCCAAACACTACTAGCCGTGCCTATGTGGCTCTTGTTTGAAGTAGGTATTTTCTTTGGGCGATTAGTTCGTTCAAGAAAGCAGGAAGATGCCTAAAGACCAAGTGAACAGTTTCTTTTAGCTTAGAGCTAACGATTAACCAAATTCCAAAGTTTATCTATACCTTGTTGAAGAATGTGCAACTCTTCGGCTAATGGTCCTTGGTATTGTTCACTATGGCTTTTCCCACCATGATATTTTCTGCCAAGCAGCCTGACAAAATCTATACCTGGGTGTCCATAAGCCGCATATTCCCAATCCAGAAGAAAAATCTCTCCATCTGACACCACGATATTTTCAGGAACAAGGTCATGATGATTTATCACGGGTTGCCATTCTGCTTGATCTATCATTTCAGCGGCTTGAATCAGCTCTTTAAGATATACCTTCTCAACCTGCTGAAGTGACTCGGGTAGCTGCTGGATATAATGCTGGCAGTACACAACATAATTTCTTTTTTTACTGTTTTTAGGCAGTCGAATTTTTTGGATTTTATCCAGTAAATTCTGCAACTCGCACAAATTCTGGTGATTTTTCAGGTCATTCTCTTGCCAACAGTCGCCATCAATATATTGGGACACCAAAACTTGCTCAGATATAAAAAATATTTGTGGCACACAGCCTAAGGTGGAGACCAGAGACAATATCTCTGATTCACGCCTACGGTTAATACCTAGATTACTGCTATTTTCTGCATTGATCCTAACAACCACTTCACCGCAATCTGTTTTGACCATGAATGAGCGGTTGGTTTTGCCCCCATATAGCTCTCTTACTAAAACAGGTTTTGTGGTCAAAGGCATATCCCAACATTTCCAATCCGACAGTGCCTTTAATAACCGTTCATCAACAGTATTCAAGATGAGCAACTCGTTAACGGAATAACTTCGCTTTGTTGTTTATATGTTTTTTTCCAGCTGATATAACCAACAGCCGCCAAAATCACATACAAAACAAACAACGCAACGGTCTGGTATAGCTCTCGATCTAAATAAAGATAAATCGATGCAGCATCAATAACGATCCAGTAGAGCCAGTTTTCCAAAATTTTTCGTGCCACCATCCAGGTGGTTAATACTGCACCCCAAGTAGTAAATGAATCCAAATAAGGTAGCCGGGCTTCAGTATTTTCTGCCAATAAATAGCCCGATATAGCCGAAATTAAAACAATAGAGACAATAGCTAGAAGATGTAGATGAGGCCTCCAAGATGATATTTGAACACCCTCATGGTTCTGCCCCCCCCTACGCCATTGGTACCAGCCATAAACGGCCATAATCAGATAATAAATATTCAGAAGTGACTCCATATACAACTGAACATCACCGAAAATCCAGGTATAGATAGCAGTACTAAAGAAAGCGCAGTACCAACACAGGCTGTTTTCTTTTAAAGCAAATAACAAATAGGCAATGGAAAAAGCCACTGCCACGGTTTCTAGGCCCACCCAATCCAGAGTCATCCAATCTAAAGCCACCCAATCTAAAGACAGCCAGCCTATAACTTGGTCAAACACCAGCTATAACGCCTCATACCCGGGAATATATTTCACTACATACACTGCCATACCAAACTCCTTGTAACAGGCTAAGATCGTTTCCTGTACAGCTTGCATGGCATGTTCATAATCACCCTGAACCACAGTACTGGTAGGGAATGTGGTAATTTTGAGATCGCTGTATTTATTGATTTTCTCGATAAACCCATCAATAGGAGGAATGAAATCCTCTCGATTGGGATACATACTGACATCAATAGTTAATTGCATCTTTTTCCTCCACTAACTTTGCTCTGCGCTAATTAAGGAAGCCATGACCAATCAGTTAAAACACTAGATTGGCCATGGTACCTGATCATTAAAAATGATACTTGGCTGTTGCCCCAACTATCCTTGGTTCGCCATATTGGTAGAAAGGTTCAACAGGGTAACAACTTGATGGAGTTGATGGATCAGGGCACTGCCTTGGGTCATTACCAAAGCTACCAAAACCACGAACGATAACATCCCGGTCTGCCAAATTACGCCCCCATAATGAGACTTCCCAACCTGCCAAACGGTAGTTAAGGCGTGCGTTTACCAATTCATAACGATTGGTTTTAGCATTGTGTCGAGGCGATAAATAGAACGACTCCTTGCCTTCTAACTCCAATCCCGCCGTTAAGTTATGGGTAAGTGCGATTTCAGTGCCTATGGCAAATTGATAGGACGGCGCATGAGCCTGCTCATGACCACTCAGATTTTTGGGGGCAGGCTCAGGATCAGTCTTATCAACATCTACATGATTAAAAGTTTTATAGTCTTTAAATGTGGCCCTTAATAACCCCAAACTACCGTAGACCTGAACAATATCTAAAGCCAACCAGGTAAACTCTAGCTCTGCACCATAGTTAGCACCCTTCTCCGCATTATCAAGGTAGTCAGTAAAAGTACATGAACCCGGGCCAGGAGGGCATTCAACCAATGATTGTTTAACTTGCATCTTTGTACGCTTTTGATAGAACAGAGCTAACTGTGTCTGTAATGCACCATCAAACCAATCACCTTTAATGCCCGTTTCAAAATTCCACATACGTTCAGTGCCAAATGTTCGATAATCATCATCTAAAGCAGGATCACTATTTACACCACCTGCTTTATAACCCCGTGATACCAAACCGTAGACCATGGTGTTATCAGTAATATGGTATTCGAGTCCTAACCGGCCACCCCAGAGGCGTTCACCTTTGTCATTATTAACACCATCACTATCCCAATAATCGGCATTTCGATACTCCAAGCGCAATCCACTAGTTAATCTTAGGTTATCGGTAAGTTGAGAACCTAACTGTCCATATATCGCATAATTTTTGGTATCGAAATCACTGACAAAATCGCCAGGATTAAACGTATATTCACGTAATAAAGATTCCTCCTGATCCCGGTAATAAACACCCAACACCCAGTCCGTTGTATCGTTAAATAGCAAACCCTGATCATTGGACACTAAACGCAAATCAACGGTTTTTGTCTCGCGGTCACGAAGGTAGTTATCAAAGGAAGAATAGGCCCAACCATCACAGGGTTGCCCTGAACAAATATCTGTAAAGGTCCAATCTTCATCATAGCTGTATTCAAGATTACTCTCGGCATAACTAATCTGAGAGACCACATCAAATTGCTCTGCGCCTTTCCAAGTCGACTCCACAGCAAATGCTGTAGATTCCTGGCGATCATGGCCCGGCTGATCCGATAAAGTATGGCGATTGTTATCTAATGAAAAACTGTCATAGCCATTATCAGCATCTAGGTAAAAGCCAGTAAACTTCACCTCCAGCTCATCATTGACCTGCCAGTGCAATTTACCCCGAATAGTTTGCTCGTCGATATTATTGGTGTCGTCACGGTTTAGGAAATCGTTTTCCATATAGCCGTCACTTTTATGCTGCTGCACAGCCAAGCGATAACCCAGGTTATCCGTCACAGGGCCACTGATCACACCACTTACCGTGCGAGTTTCGTATTCGGCAAAAGATGTTTCGAAATTTCCCTCAAAACTTTCAGACGGATCGTTTGATTTCATATCAATCAAACCTGCCAGAGCATTCGCACCAAAGAGTGTGCCCTGTGGCCCTCTAAAGATTTCTATTTGCTGAACATCCAGTGTCGTTGCTGCGCCACCAATACCGCTGAAATCAATGCCATCGATCAAAATACCAACTGAGGGGTTTACTGGTTCAATAAACTGACTGCGTTCACCGATACCACGAATTTGAAAGAATCGACCCCGAGAAGCACCACTGGAAAAGTTCACGTTGGGAACCAGATTCAGCACCTGCTCCAAATGCTGTGCACCACGGCGATGAATTGTTTCACTATCAACCACGCTAATACTGTTGCCGGTATCCAGTAAATTCACATCACGGAATTCAGCTGTGACTACAATTTCTTCAAAAACAGAGCCCTCAGCTTCTTTAACAACAGAGCCTTCAGCTTTTTCAATAATAGAGCCTTCAGCTTCTTCAGAAAGAGAGCCTTCGACGGGGGTATTTTCAAGAACATCAGTGGCATAACCACTATGAGAAAAGAATAGAAGGGTGGCCAAAAGGCCGGATTTAAAAGGTAATAATTTATTCACTTACATGAGCCTCGTTAACATAGGTTAATGAGACCCGGATATGGGAAAGATGGAACGATACTAAATCAACAGTAGTTATCTAAAAAATTGTTCATCAATGATGCTGATTGAACAAATACAGACTGTTGCGCCCTATCCCTACGCCGGTACTATCCGGATCAGGTTCAAAGGGTCCATCCGAAGATGTCTCAGGCTTTCGCCCCCCCTTAGGAAAATCGCTTAGCTCCTGACAAATAGCTATACCAAATGATAAACAGATTGATCAAGCACTTCACGACGGTGCCATTCTACTTCAATAGCTTACTAACTCAATCACTATTTTTTGAGGTATCCTTTAGATAATTTTCGAATACCGTATCTCGGTAGATTGCTTAATATAAGCATCAAATGTCATGCAAATACGACGGATTAATAATCGCCCAGCCAAACTGACACGAATACCTGTACCAGTCATTTCCACCAAGCCATCTGCAACCATAGACTGTAGCTGTTCCAACTCTTCAGCAAAATATTCTCTACAATTTATGGAAAATTGCTCATCAATATCTGCAAAATTCAATTCAAAATGACAGATTAATTGCTTGATCACTTCCTGTCTCAACAGGTCATCATCACTCAACTCAAAACCACGGGCTACCGGTAATTTACCGGCGTCTACCGCATTTTGATAATCTTCTATTTGCTTGTGATTCTGGGCAAATACATTGTCGATAGCACTAATAGATGAAACGCCAAAGGCAACCAAATCACAGCCACCATGGGTGGAATAACCCTGAAAGTTACGCTGTAACACCCCATCCCTCTGGGCCACTGCCAGCTCATCATCAGGCTTGGAAATATGATCCATACCAATATAAACATAACCGGCACCGAGCAACTTTTCTGTCATCCGTTCCATCATCAACAATTTTTCCTCCGCACTGGGCAGTGCAGATTCATCCAACTGTTTTTGCACTTTAAACAGATGTGGCATGTGAGCGTAGTTAAATACCGACAGTCGATCAGGGTTGAGGTCAATAATACTGTCCAAAGTACTGGTAAAACTCTGCCATGACTGATGGGGCAATCCATAAATCAAATCCATACTGACAGAGTGAAAACCCTCCACTCTGGCTGCCTCCACCAGTTCACGTACATCCTGTACCGAGTTAAACCGATTTACCGCCTTTTGAACCA
>JAJFKD010000133.1 GCA_021773405.1 Porticoccus sp. | reverse complement strand
TGATGAGCTATTAAGAAGAGGTAGTTACTATCTTCATGGCCATGCTGCCCACAGAAGAATTCTAAGTATCCTCAACAACAACCCAAATGTAACACCCATTGATAAGGCTAAAGCCCACACGGACCTTGGAGATTGGTTTCTGCTTTATGGACGACAACAACTAGCCATTAATGCGTATCAACAAGCCCATAAAGCGATGGAGGGTGATGAGCAAAAAGATGAAGTCTTAGCCTCTTTATTTGGCATGCCGACTATGCTGCCAAAACTTGAGACTAAAATTGTTCAGGAAACGACAATTACCAGCGGTGCATTGCTCAATCATTCATCTGCATCATCAAAACAGTCATCTGAAAACTCTAAAGATTCAGGCAACACAAAAAATACGCCATACCAAAACCTCTATGTTCACGATAGCTACGTTAATTTAACGGTGGATGTCACAGAAAAAGGGGCGCCAACAAACCTACAAATTTCTGAAGTTTATCCTGAAGATGCCGACAATTATGGCTACCGGGCTAGACAAACCATACGAGCCAAAAAATTTAGGCCGCGCTTTGAGTCAGGATCACCTGTTCTCACCAATGCGTTCCCTATTAAGGTTTTAATTCCCAATGAGAATAGCTAATTTAATGAAGACTAATGACAAACTTTCAGGGCTTATTGCTAAGAGCGCCCTTAGCCCACTATTAGCTTTCATCTGCGTTGTTACATTATTAATCAGTGGCTGCCAAAGCTCGTCATCCAGCAGTTCATCATCCAGTACTGCGACGTCTTCCCCCTCAACACCTGCACCCTCACCATCGCCACAAACTTCTTCGCCATCACCGTCACAATCATCCAGTTCCAGTAGCTCAGCTTCTCAGGGACAACCACAACAGCAAAAATCTTCGTCCAGCCAGGAACCTGGCGGCTCAGAAACTGCCTATGAAGAAGAAGGATCAGAAAGTTCTGGTGGTGAATCCGGAGCTGGAGAAGACTTTCCAAGCCAGGGAGAACCCGGCGGCCTTCCCGGAGATGTATTAAGCCAGGAAGAAGCTGTTGCTGTGTTGGATGGCCAATTTGATGAATCCATTGCAGTATTTGATGGAATGATTATTGGTGAACGTGCCGCAGCCCAGGCTGCTCAGGATGAATTTCCTGGTGATGATTCGGTATTTGATGACGACAGTCCTTTATTTGAGGAAGCCGACATTAGCGAGGACTCAGATAGCCAAGGCTCACCGACAGATGGTCAGGAAGGAGACGGCGGTTTGTATTCTGGCGGCGGTGGAGATGGTACTGCTGGAGAAACAGCCTCATCAAGGACTGGATCAAGAAGTGGTGGTATTAATACCAATATGCCAGGAGGCCCCGCGCCATCGGATATTCCGGATGGCAGCGATGATGATATTGTAGCCCGCCAAATACGTGAAGCTGCAATGAAAGAACAAGATCCCGTCTTAAGAGAAAAACTCTGGGACGAATACAGAAAATACAAAAAAGGCCAATAAATAGGGTTTATGTACACACAGATGACATACCAAATAATACATAGAATGAGACAGCTACAGAGCTTGTTATCACTGAAGCCCCTGTTGGTACTATTTACCTCATTCACACTCGTTGCCTGTGGCGGCCAACAGGTAACTAGCACGGTTGTTACACCGCTGGAACATCAAAGTATTGCCGTAGACGAATCACAACTTCTGGATTTGGCTGTTCTACCCCTTGATCCAGGCCTCGATAATGAAGAGGCTAAAGATGATCTTTCCCTGTCCCCTGCCGTTCGCAATGCTGAGTCCCAATACTTGGCCAACAAGTTAGCTTCTACTATTCAACAAACCTCAGCCTGGGGTGCTGTTAGAGCCGTACCCAGCCGTGAAACAGTCGTTGATGTCTATGTGGAAGGAACAATTATCCATTCCGATGGAGAGAAGCTGTCGTTGGATATCAGTGTCTCTGACACCAGCAACCGTCACTGGTACACAAAATCCTACACTGAAACCATTGGTCAATATGCCTATGACCAAGGTAAACAATCGAAACGTGATCCTTTCCAGGGTTTGTACAATCGTATTGCCAATGATTTGCTGGAATATCGACAAAAATTATCTGCTACTGATGCACAAAAACTCAGGACAATTTCCAGTTTAAAATTTGCCCGTGATTTTTCTCCTGAAGCATTTGGCAATCATATAAACGAAACACCTGGTGGGCAGCTTGAAGTAATCAGACTGCCCGCAGAAAACGATCCTATTTTGCGACGGATTGAACGCATTCGTGAGCGGGACTATTTATTTATCGATACCATGCAAGAACACTATGATGCCTTCTCCCTACGAATGGAAAAGCCTTATCAATCCTGGCGCATGGCAACCTATGAAGAGCTGGCCTCTGTACGTGAACTGAAACGGCAATCACGGAACCGTACCATTGGTGGTATCGCAGCAATCATTGCTGGTATTGCAGCTGCGGGCAGTGACAATGGTTCAGTCAGTAACGCAGGTGCTGTTACCGTTATCGCTGGTGGCCTACTGGTAAAAAGTGGGTTCTCAAAAAAAGCTGAACTCAAGATTCATGAAGATGTATTGGCAGAGCTCAGTCAATCTTTGGAAGCAGAAATTGAACCTCGTGTGATTGAATTGGAAGATCGTACAATCACCCTGACCGGCAATGTAGAGGCTCAATATACACAATGGAAAGCACTGCTTAGGGAAATTTACCAGGCTGAGCGCGGCGAGATCTAAACATCATGGCCAGCACTGACTCTAATGGAAATGACTCTAACGGTAAAGATCCGATTCAGCCGGCGGCTATTTCTCCTGCGCCCATTTCCCCGGCACCCATTACCCCAACAAAAGTCCCTCTGACAAATGCACCTGATAAAAAAGAGGGAAATCTACCCGAAGAAACGATTCCTTGGCAGCAACGCCCAACGACCTATGTTGCGCTTGCGGTCAGTATTCTGCTGGCACTCATAGTTGTTTTTGTCTTGCCTTCACTGGTTAAACCTCCAGAGACAACACCTGTGGTCATCAACCCAGAAGCTATATCGACCCAAGCTGTTCAGGAAGCTCCGTTTAGGGATGCACAACTCGCCAAGGCTCGTCGTGAATCACAGGACAGCCTTAGTAAGCTACTGGAAAAACAAAGCTTTTTAGAAAAAAGAAATGTGCAGTTATGGGATAAAAGTACTTTTGAATTAGCACTGAAACATGCTGCAGAGGGCGACTTACTGTACCGTCAACGGAATTTCCCAGAGGCTCAGACAGCCTACCAAAATGCGCTTAGCCAATTATCTGCTTTGGAGCAACGTATCCCTGAGGAATTATCAAGCAACCTCAAAAAAGGGGATGATGCGTTTGCCCAAGGCCAGCCTGAACAGGCAAAACAGTTCTATGAGCTAGCACTGGCCATTGATGCCTCCAGTGTTGAAGCAAAAACTGGTTTGGAAAGAACAGCATCCCTCGACCAAGTATTAGCTCTTATTGCTCAAGGTAATGCTTCTCTAGAACAAACAACCAGCAACCGCCTTGAAGATGCTAAAGGCGATTTACTAAAAGATGCTCAAGGCTATTTCCAAAAAGCCTTGGAGCTTGACCCTGTTCACCCTGAAGCCATTAAAGGAAAAGAAACTGCATCTAATCTAATTTTGTCCCGTGACTTTAATGCTGCAATGAGTCGAGGCTATCAATCTCTGGAAGCCAATCAATTCAGCAATGCAGCCAAAGCTTTTCGTGAAGCCTTAAAATTAAAGCCTGGGGATCAGGCAGCCAATACCGGACTATCGCAAGCTAATAACTCATCAGCTCAGTACACAAGGAGTTCTCGATTAAACCAGGCAACGGCTTTTGAGAAGAAAGAAAAATGGCATGAGGCCCTAAATATTTACAACAAAATTTTGGCCAAAGACAGTTCTGTCGTTACCGCTAAACTGGGTCAAATTCGCAGTTCTACCCGCGCAGACCTTAGCGATGCCATAGAAAAAATTCTGGCATCCCCTTTGAGATTAAACTCACCTAATGTGTTCAAACACAGCCAGCAAGTTTTGAAAGATGCTGAAGGTATTCAATCTCCAGGCCCCCGACATCAGCAACAAGTCACCCAGTTAAGGCAGGTTTTAACCGCTGCCATGAAACCGGTCAATATTGAACTACAGTCTGATAACAACACATTGGTGACCCTATTTAGAGTGGGAGAATTAGGTACTTTCAACCAAAAACAAATCACTCTAAAACCAGGAAATTATGTGGCGGTGGGCAATCGCAATGGTTACAGGGATGTCCGGGTAGAATTTCAAGTGACACAGCAAGGGCTTTCCTCGCCAGTGGTAGTTGTGTGCAAGGAGCCCGTTTAATGACAAAAGGAATAAAGGAAAATAAGTCAGACCAAGAAGTACAAATCACCCCCGCTGCGTTTACACCCATCACAGAAGAAACAGCGCAAAAAGGTTTCTCGATTAATCCGCTAAAAATTATTGTGGGTTTCGCTCTTTTTATCAGTTTAATTATTTTATGGTTTTTGCTTTCGGCAAAGTCTGTTGTGGTCACTGTTGAGCCCAACCACTCCAAGGTCAATATCAGCGGAGGCATTACATTTGAACTCGCGGATCACTATTTAATTCGACCCGGAGACTATGTGCTGGAGGCTCAAGCTGAAGGTTATCTGGACTTAGAACAACCTTTTACCGTTACCGATGATGAACACCAGTTGCTAGCACTTGAAATGGAGAAAAAACCCGGTCACCTGGAAGTAACAACAAATCCAAAAAATGCAGAAATCGTAGTAGCTGGTGAAGTAGTTGGGACAAGCCCAATGACAATATCGCCTTTAACACCGGGAACACATCAGTTAGAAATTAAAGCACCCCGGTATTTTGGTGAAACTACTAAGGTCGAAATTGAAGGGTTAGATCGAACCCAAAGCCTTCATATGGATTTAAAACCTGCCTGGGGCTTTGGTCAATTCAGTACTTCTCCTGCTGGAGCAAGTGTTCTTATCAAAGACAAACTAGTTGGGCAAACACCAATAACCGCAGAAATTCTGTCCGATGGCGAAGAGGTAACGATCAAATTGCCAGGGTACAAGCCCTGGATTAAAAAGCTCTCAGTCAGCGCTGGTGAAACAATAGTAATACCAGAAATAACCCTGGAGCCTGCCGACGGAGTGTTAGAACTGACGTCAAAACCATCCGGGGCAACGGTCACCATTGATGGTGAATACAAAGGCACCACGCCAATTACTCTGGATGTCAGCGCCCATGATCAACATAATATTTCTCTGTTTCTAAACGGGCATATTACCCGCAAAGAAAAGATCTCTTTAGTACCCGGAGAAAGTAAAACACTGGATATCTCTTTAACTGCCAATAAGGGTGATATTCGTATTATCACCTCTCCCGCTGATGCTGCCATTTGGATAGATGGAAGGCTTATGGGTAGCTCGAATAAGTCAAAAGGGAAAACCTTTAGCCTCCCCAGCAGGCCACACCGCATTGAAGTTAAAAAATCTGGTTATGCCAATAAAACCCGCATTGTTACACCTCAACCTAATTTAAATCAGATTGTTCGAATCAAACTTTTGACTGAACGTGAAGCACGGTGGGCAAGCACCCCCAAGCAAATCACAACGGCAGACAATCAAACCCTAAAACTGTTTAAGCCAGAACGTAAATTCACCATGGGCGCTTCTCGTCGGGAATCAGGCCGGCGAGCCAATGAAGTACTCAGGGATGTTCAAGTTACACGCCCTTTCTACCTGGCGACGAAGGAAGTTACCAACAGCCAATTCAAACAATTTCAGCGGCAACACAGCTCACGCCATGCTAATGGCAACACCTTGGACCGCCCAACTCAGCCAGTCGTTAATGTCAGTTGGACCCAGGCAGCCCTTTACTGCAATTGGTTAAGCAAAAAAGAAAACCTCAAGCCGGTCTATACTGAAAAACTGGGAAAAGTGACTGGCACTGATATGAATGCCAATGGCTATCGGTTGCCCACGGAAGCGGAATGGGCATGGGCAGCTCGTGCCACAGACAGCGGTGAGAAAAAACATGGCTGGGGTAACGGTTTCCCCCCCAGAAATAAAAGTGGCAATTTTGCCGATGTCAGTGCGGCCAAGTTAGTTGGGCGGGTTATTGTTTCCTACAACGATGGCCATATAGTCTCTGCACCTGTGGGAAGTTTTCCACCAAATGAAAAAGGATTATATGATTTAGCAGGAAACGTTGCTGAATATGTGAATGACTACTATGGCATCGAATTCAGCCTGGGCATGAAAGCCGATAAAGATCCCACAGGCCCGGAAAAAGGCGAGTTTCATATCATTCGCGGTGCCAGCTGGCGCCACAGTAATATTACGGAACTTCGGCTTTCATTTAGGGATTACGGCAATGACCCTAGGGATGATGTAGGCTTTAGGATAGCGCGGTATGTTAATTAGAGACTCAATATTAAAAGGCCCATGAAATTTAGGTTTGTTTTCTTATCATTTCTAGCATTATTACTGCCACTCTCTCTGGCATTACCAACAGTGGCAGAAGATACTGTGGAAGAACAACAAACATCATCTCCACAAACTGAAGCGCCCAAAAGTAAAACAACATCAAATACAGCACCAAAAACCAAATCTAAAAGCCGCCCTACAGAACGTGAATTTGATCCCTCTGAAGAAATTTCGGAAGACCTGTCAGTCCCATTCCCCGTGGATATTTAAGGATACTGTTAAGTATGAAAACAAAAGCCTCCTCAGAATTTCTTTATCAGGTCTTTGCCCTGATCCTGGCTATCATTCTGATACATACCTTCTATGTCACATTAATCCGGCCCAATGCCAATGCCATACTCCAACAGCAATTGGCCAGAGAAGCAGCTGGAGAAACCTATGTGGCAGAACGTTCTTTCTATATCGTGGTAAAAGATTATGAACAAGAAGCCTGTTTTGTCTTAATGCTATGGGCCATGGCCATTATGGGGTTCAAAGCCAGGTCGGCCATGGAAGAAAAGAAACTACTTACCCATAATTTATTGTCTGTGGCCGATGGTACTCGGGTATTACCCGAGGATGCACGCCAGATGTCTCGACCCATTCAGGCATTACCTGGGGTTCAAAAGGAATTTCTGGTTTCTCGATCACTGCTAGCTGCCCTGCGTCGATTTGAATCGACAAGGAATATTCAACATGTCTCCAGTGCTGTTAGCGAGGTTCTGGATACGGAATCAGATCGTCTGGATTCAGAGCTGTCTATGGTCCGCTATATCGCCTGGGCTATTCCTTCCATAGGATTTATCGGTACGGTTAGAGGAATTGGGGAAGCATTAAGCCAGGCCCACAAAGCTGTTCAAGGTGATATTGCAGGTGTCACTGCCAGCCTGGGTGTGGCGTTCAACTCAACCTTTATCGCTCTGGTCATCAGCATTGTTGTGATGTTTTTAATGCATCAACTTCAGTTAATGCAAGAGCGTTTGGTGCTCGATACACACAGTTATTGTGATGACAATTTACTGCGCCATTTAAAAAGCGATTAACAATAGCTACTTCCAGTAAAACTTATATGTAACCCAAACAAGAAAAAAGAGGAATTGCCGTTTCCATGAGCCTAGCCATTATAGAAATTAACGACTGCGGCCTTTGCTGCGGCAATGATCAAGGGCAAATGTTTGTCAGCCCAGGCTATGCATTACTAACAGAACACGGAATTACCACTGGCAATGCTGCTCTGGAAAAAGCCTACTTACAACCTCAACAAAGTTTTAATCAATATTGGCGCCAGCTCAATTTATCTCCACTGCCCTCACCTACCTCACAGGCCAGACATAACGCTGACTTAGCCTATGCCCAGCTACTACAGTTACATAAAGAAAGTGGCAGCCCAGAGCAGATTGTTTTTGCTACACCCGGTAGCTTTGATCGTGACCAACTATCTGTTCTTTTAGGGCTAGCCAATGCCGCACCCTTTAAAACGATTGGACTGGTAGATTCCGCAGTTGCGGCAGTAAATCAAGCCGACCTATCTTTATCTAAA
>JAJFKD010000132.1 GCA_021773405.1 Porticoccus sp. | reverse complement strand
TTATTATATATTTTAAATATTATTTAGAAGTATTGTGTTGATTTTTATAAGCTATTCCCGGGCTGTACCTACGGTGTTTTCTTTGGGCGGGGGGAGCGGATAAAACGGATTCTTTAACTACGTCTTTTGAGTTTTAGGTTTTTCGGTATGGTTAGGGTGGTTAATTTATTCTAATTTAAGTGTTCGCATGATGGCCAAAAAGTAACTGCCTGGAATTTTGATCATTTCAGCTCTTTTATTTTTGGCTTGGCTATTTTTGATAGAGTTACTTTCTCTAGAGTCACCTTCTATAAAGTCACCTTCCCCAGAGTTCTGATTTGAGAGGGTTAAATCGAGGTTGGTGGCCATTGAATCTACTATTTCAATGAAATCAATGTTGAGAGCGAGCTGCTCTTCATAGCGCTTTTTACCTGCGGATATATTTTTATCACTGCAGTCCATTAGCCTTTTGTTCAAAGTGGTAACCTCTAATTCAATATCTTTTGAAGTCACTGCTTTGTTGTAGTTACGCCACTTTGTATCCATATATGAAGCGGTGATAAACAAAGTGAAGGTTTCACCTTCTTCAAAACTTTCTGAGCGTACCAGGTAGATTTCAGAAAAATTTTCTGAAAGGTTGGGGTCTGACAGAACAACATTGGGAGCGAATGTTTGTTCACCTTTGACCGGTGACAATTTGTACACCATATGTTCTTTGATGCTGTTAGGTTCAGCCCAATCAATAATTGAGTTTTCTGTTTTAACTTCTGTGGCGATTGCCCAGCTTTGTAATGAACATAGGATAATAAATGCAGTTAGTTGACTGATAGATTTCATTAATTATCCTATTCAATGAGGGGTGTTTTAGTTACTAGGTAAGATGTCTGTTGGCTCTTTAAGTTCATAATTTAATTATATTTTTTTAAATTATAAAAGCTGCTAAGGCTTGTTTAATGCCCAGTCATAATCATGCTCAATATCATTTTTATATTGGAGAAGTTTTTGAGATAACTCGGGATTGGCATATTTAATAAGGTGGTTAATTAAGCTTGAGTCGTTGTTGCCGAAATCAACTTTGTACCAATGGTAAATGCTGGATACTTTAAGAGTACCTTTTTCGAAGGTTACCCCTCTTGGGTGATTGATGTACTCTTTTGCACCCTGTTCAAGAAGTTGATCAGCATTCTTTGCGGTATAGGCTTTTTTTGCCAGGTTCGGGCAGCTGATGCTGGCGCAGTTAACAGCGTAATGAATACGGTTGTCTCTAAATATAGGTCTTAAAATACCGTGTTCAATATTATTGAGTGAGAGGGTTTTAGCTTGAATTGTTGCAATCTTGTCATCCCAGGGGCCAAAGCTAAAAAAGCTCTCTCCCAGTTTAGTGATAGAAACCACAGGGTAACTCTCTAAGATTAACTCTACGGTTAATGCGTTGTAGAGGTTGATCCAATAAGCTTTTTGTTCGGAACGTTTGTAAGTGCGCGGATCCAGCTGTTGCATGTTGGTTAGGTAGTCTTGCAATATTTTACGATCAGTTGCACTCACTGCTCCGTAATCAAAACGGTTGATACCACTGGGGTGATTATTAATAAGATAACGATCGAGTATTGACTGCCAAGGTGTGTGGTCAATTGTTGCTGTGTTTGTTTCGTTGCTGGTGACCCAAAAAATTAAGAGCTTATTAGCTGGTGCCGCGATACTGGTTTGGGCTGTTGAAATAAAAAAAGTGAAGGTGATAAACAACAATAAGCGTAATGGCATAACAGGTAAGAGGCTAATCCATATGTTTGGTTTTCTGATGGTTTTTGTCATGACTTTACCCATTAGCTTCTTCGCAGATTTTACTTGGTGGCATATTAGAAAATGAGACACTGGATGAGGTGCGAGGTGAGTTATAGGGTGGATTGGAGTTGATAGGGTTTTTTCCCCACGTTTTTTTATGTTGCCCCCAACGTAATTTTGCAATCATTCCTAAAATGCCAATACCTGCACCTATAGTTCCTTTAATGGTACCGCTGATTTTTGAGTAACCCAGGCGGCAGTACGTATCTACCGGGTGCTCAACTACCATCATTCCCTGTTGGATGGCCTTGATTTGCATTTCTATAGTCCAGCCAAAGCTTTCATCACGCATGTTTAATTTTTTCAGGGCATCTTGGGAGATTGCACGAAATGGCCCAAGGTCACTTACAGTTCTGCTCCAAAAGAATCGAATTAAGTGGCAGGCTAACCAATTACCAAATCGTTGAGGTGGGGTCAGTGCCCCTTTTTCTATATGTCCAAGGGCCCTGGATCCAATGGCAATGTCTACACCATTGGCAACAGAATCAATTAATAGCTGAGCTTGTTCCGCTCGAAAGGCATTGTCTCCATCAATGAAAAGAATGATGTCAGAGTCCTTGGTTTTATTGAGTGCCGTTAAGCAAGCAATGCCATAACCAGGCTGTGGTTGCTTGACGACATTGACGCCAAAAGATTGGGCTATGGCACTAGTCTTATCCGTTGATCCGTTATCGCAAACAACAATATTGTCGATCAATGTTTGATCATCAGAATTCTTTAACTGTTGAAGGCCTTCTATAACAAGCCCGATGGACTCCGCTTCATCCCTTGCTGGAATGATGCAGGCAATGTGTTTGTTCTTATGAGTCACATTATGTCCTTGGTGAGCCTAGGAGGCGGTTGAAACGTTTTCTTTTGCTAGCAGTGTTTGTTATTGATACTTGGGTGTTGGTGATAGACAGCTCACTTACGAGGAGAAAAAAATTCCTTCACATAAAAGGCTACGGCGGACCGCTCTTTTGCTGTTAGTAGCTCAAGAAACTGTTTGTCGGTTTCAAGTGATTTAATAAAAGCTTCTGCTTTATCAGCTTCTAAAGTTGTTTCGGAGAGGGGGCATGTGCCACAGGCCAGCTTTTTATGGTAAGTCAGTTGACCAAAATAATAGGGATCATCTAATGAAGGTGGAGCTAAATTCACAGAGGCTTTTGCTGAAACACTCAGGCCGGTAATAACCAGTAGTGCTGCTAATGTGTTTAGTTGGCATTTGTTTAGCAGATTAAGAATCATAGTGTTCCTGTGTTGTAGTGTGCCTGTGCCTAATTTAAGGCTGTTCGTAAAATGTTGTCAGTGTGAGCAGTATAGAGTCTGTACCTGTTAAATAGTTCTTATATAAATATTTACTGGCCGAATGGATAGAAGAGTTTTAGATATAATCAAATGATGTTCTTGTGGGAAACAATCAACTGTTACCCGATATGACTGAATAAAAAACTGGATCAATATGCCACCTAAATACTCTGCTCTATCAGTTGTTTATTCTTTGAGGTGGCAAGATGGTGCAGCTTTAGTTTGTGCAATTTCATATAGCTTCTTGGCTTCGCTTTCGATACAACCTGAGTTCCTCAATTTGTGGGAATTTTATGGATTATTGGGGGTTAGTCTATGTGCAACGATAGCGGTATTTGCATTCTCTGGAAAGGAAGGCATAACAGCCTCTAGGATAATTTTCTGGGCATTGTGTTTTCGATTGATTGGCTTTCTGGGAGAGCCCCTCTGGGAAGATGATTTTTTTCGGTATTTATGGGATGGATACCGTTTTTACGAAACCGGGTCACCCTATGGTATAGCACCTTCGCAATTTTTTAGTGATAGCAGCATCTCTGATCAATTTCGGCAAATTCTGGCCCGTATTAATTATCCAAATGTGCCAACAATCTACGGTCCAGTTGCACAATATAGCTTTCTACTCGGTCACCTGATAGCACCAGGGGAGGTGTGGGCTCTTCAATTTATTTATGCTGGCATTGATATGGCTCTGGTGATCTTATTGTTAAGGTTCGCAAGAGATGGATTGGCCAGTAATAGGTGGGTGTTGTTGTACGCATGGTCACCTTTGGTTGTTAAGGAAATAGCGTTTACAGCCCACCCTGATGGCCTTGGGGTGATGTTACTAATAGCCGCGTTGTATTGCCGGTATGCTCAGTATTTTTTTGGGGTCGCAGTGCTGCTAGCGTTAAGTGTCAGCACTAAAATATTTGCGTTGCTATTGGTGCCTTTTTTGCTATGGGGGATGCCCGTTCGTTATTGGGGTTTGTTTGTCATGGTGTTATTACTGTTGTATGGCCCTTTTCTTTATAGCGGTTCATCAGACTTGGCGGGGTTGTTGGTTTTTGCACAAGAGTGGCAATTTAATAGTTCTGCCTATGGGCTCATATCACAATGGTTAGAACCATTAACAACAAAGCTTATATTGGGTGTAGGTTTTATAGCGGTTTATATGTTGCTTTGGATTAAGTTTGTTAGAAAGCCAGTTTGGATATTGCCCCGTGGTGATATTATTTTTGGCTTGTTTTTCCTGGTAGCCCCCGTTGTTAATGCCTGGTACTTATTGTGGTTGTTACCATTTGCTGTGTTTTATCCGGCGCTGTGGAGTTGGACTTTTTCTGTTGTTGTACTGTTGTCCTATGCCATTGGTATCAATTTGAACTCCATGGAGTACCAACCATTTGAATTACCTTTGTGGGTCTACATCATTGAATACGGTGCAATTTTAGTTGCGTTTTTTATTGAGTGGCGGCTCAGGCTTTCAGGCCGCTGGAGAGTATCTAATTTTTCATCTTGAGATGCTTTTCTTTTGACTGCTTTTTTGTCATTGTTGTGGTCGTTTATGAGCTTATAGCCTTGGTTGTAAAGTCGGGCTTAACAGGGAGGTAATTGGTTATGATGGATATGATTGTTTGGGGTGCAGCTATTTCGGTTATTGTGCTGTCAATCATTAACAAGGATACGCTTCCTGCAGTTTGGATGCTTCTTGGGCTTTTAGCGATTGCATTGGCTGTTTTCACCTATCAAATCATTTTCAATGAAAAAGTTCCCGGTACTTACTACGGATACCTTTCATTCAGTAGCTTTGTGGCCGTTATGGCAGTGCTACTTTTTTTCTTGAGTCGAACTTTAAACATTAAAGAATTGAGAAATATAGGGATGATGATGGTTAGCTTTTGCATGATTGTCATCTCCTTAATTATGTTGTCGCATCAGTTTTGGGGTTATGGGCGTATAAGCTATTTCCACCTATTATTACTTTTATCTGGCGTATTTTTTTATATTCTGGAGCGCTGGGACAGCATTACAGTATTTAAAATACTCGCTATTATTTTTGCTAATGCCTGTTTTTTCTATTTGGTTTATAACGCCTCAAAAATGGAAGGCGGTGTGAATTATGCTAACTTATCTCAATCCGTAGTAATGAGAAGTGGTCTTCTTGCAACCTGTATTTTATTTTTTGCCTATTATCTGTCGAGACATAATATTATTAGTGAAAAACACGCTAATAGATTTCTAGGTGTTGGCGTTAGTCTGATGGCAGCTGGATCAGTTTATTTACACCCTGGAGCCGCCGAAATTGCTTTCAAGCCTTTTCATGGCTTAAAGGGCTTGCTCGCTGTAGGTGATATAAGTGCTGTTGCCTATGGTGTGGGTATTACTGTTTTTGCAAAAGCCAAAGTTATTTAATAAAAGGTAGTTTGACAGATTTTTCTGAAGGTATTCTACGAAAAATATAGCCACAAACTCCTCTCCTTTTATGGAACAACTTTTTTAAGTTAAGACGATCCTGTCTTTATCAGAGGTCAGCCATGCATAAATTTTTTATGCATTATGAGCTGTTTGTTGATAGTTTTTCTCATGTGACGTGTAAAAAATATAAAAATATGATTCGTCATTGTTGCAGCCTAAGAAAACTATCAGTATGGTTGACTAAATTGATTCTATGTGACATGAGGATTTCGTTTGAAGCCTACAGATATCAAAGATCAAGAATACTTTCACAAAGTTGTGGATTGTCAGTATGCCTGTCCTGCGCATACACCAGTTCCTGAATATATTCGCCTGATCGCTCAAGAGCGATACACAGATGCTTACATGATTAACTGGGAATCTAATGTATTTCCAGGCGTTCTTGGTCGCACCTGTGATCGTCCTTGTGAGCCAGCCTGCAGAAGAGGAAGGGTTGAATCAGAACCTGTTGCTATCTGCCGTTTGAAGCGAGTAGCAGCTGACTTTAAAGATGATATTCAGGATCGGTTACCTAGTGCGCCCTCGAGCAAGAATGGGCGAAAAGTTGCCTTAGTCGGAGCTGGGCCGGCTTCGTTGACCGTAGCTCGAGATTTAGCACCACTGGGGTATGAATTACATATCTACGATGAACAGGCTAAAGCGGGCGGGTTTATGCGCAGCCAGATTCCTTCATTTAGATTGCCTGAAACTGTATTAGATGAGGAGATTGGTTATATCCTGAATATGGGGATGGTGACTCATTTCAATCACTATGTCGATAGTTTAAAAGCATTGCTAAATCAGGATTACGATGCAGTCTTTGTTGGGTCAGGAGCACCAAGAGGACGGGACCTGCCCAAATTAGATGGTCGCCAGGAGGGAGACAAATCAATACATATCGGTATTGATTGGTTAGCCAATGTCGCCTTTGAGCATATTAATAAAGTAGGAAAGCGGGTCATTGTTTTAGGTGGTGGTAACACAGCAATGGATTGTTGCCGTACTGCAAGGCGCCTGGGTGGTGAAGACGTTAAAGTGATTGTTCGTAGTCCTTTTGAAGAAATGAAAGCATCAGCTTGGGAAAAAGAAGATGCTATTCATGAAGGTATTCCTATTGTAGAAAACCATGTGCCTTTGGAATTTGTTTGTGAGGGCGGAAAGCTAGTCGGCATGCGCTTTGAAAAAGTCAGCGCAGTCTATGACGACGATGGAAAACGTTCTTTGATCCCTACTGGTGATGAGCCAGTTTTATATCCCTGCGATGAAGTTTTAGTCGCCATTGGCCAAGAAAATGCGTTCCCATGGATTGAAGAGGATGCAGGCCTTGAATTTGATGAATGGGGAATGCCAATACTGAATCCAGAAACTTTTCAGTCTTCCTGTGACAAAGTATTTTTTGGTGGGGATTCTGCTTTTGGCCCTGAAAATATTATTACGGCCGTTGCTCATGGGCATCAGGCTGCGGTGTCCATTGATTTGTTCTGCGAAGGGAAGAACGTCAATGAAAGGCTTGAGCCCGGTAGTAGTTTGATTAGCCAAAAAATGGGTATCCATGAGTGGAGTTACGATAATGATGTGACTACAGATCTTAGGAAAGTCGTTCCGTTAGTAGAGCTCACTAGTGCGCTTCAAAATCGTAAGCTGGAAGTTGAGCTGGGTTTTGATGTGAAAACAGCTTTCGCTGAAGCTGAACGTTGCCTAAATTGTGATGTTCAAACGGTTTTTACCGATAACAAATGTATTGAATGTGATGCTTGTGTCGACATATGTCCAATGGATTGCATTAACTTTATTGGTAATAGTGAAGAGCCAGAGTTACGTCAACAACTCAGGGTTAAGGCTAACAACCAGACACAAGACCTGTATGTATCAGGTGATCTAAATACTGGTCGAGTAATGGTAAAAGATGAGGATGTTTGTTTGCACTGTGGGCTCTGTGCTGAACGCTGCCCAACGGCAGCCTGGGATATGCAGCAATTTTATTATGAGGTTACAAAAGCAGCGCCACTGTCTTAAATATATGTCTTTAAAATAAAAGGCTTAAGAGCAGAAGGGCTGTTACGTATTTATAGTAAAAAATAATAAATAAAATCTTGGCAAATAAAAGTCAGGTAAATAAAAAAGTTTGGTAACTAATATGCAGCAAATAAAGTCGGTCAACGATTTCGTTATACGCTTTGCCAATACCAATGGTACCGGGTCTGCCAGTGCAAATAATTTGTTTGCTAAAACTATTTTCCGAATGGGTATTCCGGTCAGCCCCAAAAATGTGTTTCCTTCTAATATTCAAGGTTTACCTACTTGGTATGAAGTCCGAGTCAATGATAAGGGCTATGTGGGCCGGCGGGGTGGCATTGATATCATGGTTGCTGTAAACCCTCAAAGTATTGCTCAGGATATAAAAGTGGTAGATCCAGGCGGCTACTTTGTTTTCGACAACACCAAGCCTTTAGATTTACGTTTACATCGGGATGACATTAACACTCTGGGTATCCCCCTAACCGACATTTCTCGTCGTGAATATACTGACCCACGCCAACGTCAATTATTTAAAAATGTTATTTATATTGGTGCATTGTCTGCGTTACTTGATATCGAATTTGATGTGCTGAAAGGCTTAGTACATGACCAATTTAAGGGAAAAGAAAAGCTGATTGCCCCTAATATTCATGCCCTTGAATTGGGTTTTCAGTATGCTCAAGAAAATTTTGATTGCCCTTTGGGTATCCGCGTAGAACGCCGGGATATGGTTGATGACCATATTCTAATGGAAGGCAATGCTGCGTTAGGGCTTGGTGCTATTTATGGGGGTGCTTCCGTTGCTGCCTGGTACCCAATTACACCATCTACATCAGTTGTAGAGCAGTTTGAAAAATATGCCAAGCGACTGCGAATAGATCCTGGTTCAGGCAAGTGTAATTACGCCATTGTTCAAGCTGAGGATGAGTTGTCAGCAATAGGCATGGTGGTCGGTGCATCATGGAATGGTGCTAGATCATTTACTGCAACATCAGGCCCAGGTGTTTCATTAATGAATGAGTTTTTGGGGTTGGCCTATTTTGCCGAAGTGCCTACGGTTTTATTTGATATTCAGCGTGCTGGGCCATCCACGGGTATGCCAACCCGATCCCAGCAGTCAGACTTACTGTTGGCGGCTTACGCTTCACATGGTGATACCAAACAAGTATTGATGTTTCCCTCTACACCTAAAGAATGTTTTGAGATGGGTGCGGCAAGTTTTGACCTTGCAGATAGACTGCAAACACCAGTTATTGTGATGAGTGACTTGGATTTGGGTATGAATGAGCACTTCTCTGAGCCTTTGGATTGGGATGACTCGGTTACCTATGATCGCGGAAAGGTTTTCTCAGAACAGGAATTAGAAGAGATGGCTGAACGTTATGGCCGTTATCTTGATATTGATGGTGACGGTATTTGTTATCGGACTTACCCTGGGACTCACCCCACGAAGGGATCATTTTTTACCCGTGGCTCTTCACGGGACGAATACGCTAAATACACAGAAAGCAGTGAAGAATATGTCATCAATATGAAACGGTTGCTGGTGAAATGGGAAACGGCCAAAGAGTATGTTCCCAAGCCAGTGATACGCCCTGCCTCTAAAGCGACTAAAGATGGAATGATTTATTTTGGTACGACTACTGCCTCGGCAGAAGAGGCGCTTGATATTTTAAGTGACAAGGGAGTGGCCATAGATGCTTTGAGAGTGAGGGGCTTCCCCTTTAATTCAGGTGTTGAAGAGTTCATTGCACAGCATGACCGAGTATTTATTGTAGAGCAGAATAGGGATGGCCAGCTTCGTACCATGTTGATCAACGAATGCGAAATTAACCCGCAGAAACTAAAACCGTTGTTATGTTATGACGGGCTTCCTGTAACTGCTCGTTGGATTGTAGATGCAGTCCTAAGTAGCGATGGAAATAATAAAAATACGGGAAAAGTAATTCCCCTATCTAAGGAGGTGAAGGTATGACTTACCATCGTCCGGAATTTCGTCACCCTGAACTCCCGACAAATGAGCTGGGTTACACCAGAAAGCACTATGAGGGTGCTATTTCGACGCTTTGTGCTGGTTGTGGTCACGATTCTATTAGTGCTGCGATTATCCAGGCTTGTTTTGAATTATCGATAGAGCCCCACAACGTAGCTAAAATATCGGGTATTGGCTGTTCTTCAAAAACACCGACCTATTTTCTGGGCAATTCCCATGGCTTTAACTCAGTTCATGGTCGGATGCCCTCAGTTGCTACTGGAGCAAACTTAGCCAATCGTGATCTCACTTATATTGGTGTTTCAGGTGATGGTGATTCAGCATCCATTGGCATGGGGCAGTTTGCCCATGTGGTACGTCGCAACCTGAATATGCTGTATTTGGTAGAGAATAATGGTTGTTATGGCCTAACAAAAGGGCAGGACTCTGCAACATCGGATATTGGTTCTGCAGGTAAAAAAGGAACGCCTAATCCGTTTGAACCCATTGATCTTTGTACTCTGGCTTTGGAGTTGGGTGCTACCTTTGTTGCTCGTAGCTTTTCTGGCGATAAAGATCAATTAATACCCTTGATTAAAGCGGCGATTAGTCATTCAGGTTTTGCTTTGATTGATGTGATTTCGCCCTGTGTGACATTTAACAATACGGCAACCTCTACGAAAAGTTATGAGTTTGTAAGAGATCATATCGATGCTACAGGCAAAACAGATTTCATTCCTGTGCAGCAGGAGATCATGGCCGATTATGAGCCAGGGTTTACCCAGGAGGTGACACTCCATGATGGCTCCGTCATTCACCTCTACAAAAAAGATGAAGATTTAGACCTTCATAATCGCCTAAGTGCACTTCAAGCAATTCATAAATGTAAAGAGAAGGGAGAAATTCTTACTGGGCTACTATATCTCGATCCTGATTGCGAAGATCTTCATGAAATAGTAGGTACCGTTGAGAAACCTTTACGAGATTTGGATGAAGCAGCACTTTGCCCAGGAAGTAAGTCGTTAGATGCTATTAATCAAAGCTTACGTTGATTAATTATTTGTTCTAAGGCTTACATATTCGGCTAATGTGTTCGGTTATATTTCACTAGAATGCCACTCCTCAGTTGCCAGGATTTTTGTTGGCCGTGCTTATCAGCTACTTATAGGGAAGCTGATAGGCAGATATGGCACTTTTGACTTTATCGATAGTCAGATTAGTTGAAAGTTAGAAACAGAGTAAAATTCTAAATGGCCTTGAAGTTCGAACAATTAGTCTCATTGCAGCGAAGAAAAATGATCTTTGTCTTGCTTGCCTATATATTCACAGGTGCTTTAGCTATTTTTATGATGATAAGTCTTCCTGCTTATGTCGGTATACTCATCAGTACTTTTGTAAGTTTGTTATTTGCTTTGGGTGTTGGTTGGATTTTGACCAAACTTGTTAATTATTTTGTTCAAGCTCAATGTCCAATTTGTTCTTCTTCTAAGCTAACTGAAAATTTTACATTGCAATGTAAAATGCCAGAATATCAGTGTAGCCAATGCCAAAGGGTATACAGTGAAAAAAGTGCTTAAGCGGAAATAAATTAAGCGTTGGAGAACTAAAATTAGAAAAATCTCTTATAGTGAAAAAAGTATTTTTTGTGGTTGAAATACTTCTGTTATACACAGATGTGCAAGTTAAAAGATAAGTAAAAGGAACATCAATGAAATTTTTACGCCATTACCTAAATCCCCATTTCTATCTGGCCATTATATTGATTGTTTTTTCATCAATATCTTATGGAGGTATTGTTGAAGAAGCCTATGACACCATCAGAGGCGGCAACCCCGATAAAGGTTATTCAATGCTATTGCCACTGGCAGAGGAAGGTAACCCTCAGGCTCAGTATGGTATTGCCATACTTTATAAAGAAGGGTGGGGTACTGAAAAAGATGTCCATAAAGCAATTGAATTCTACCAAAAGGCAGCTGAATTAGGGCATCTCCGGGCAATGTTTGATCTGGGGTTGTTCTATCAAGCAGGACATATTGTTACTCAAGACTATACAAAGGCAGCAAAATGGTATGAACAGGCGGCTAAAAGAGGTTATTCAGCAGCCATGTATGGTTTGGGTGGATTGTATTTTAATGGGCTTGGCGTAGAGAAAAATGAAGAAGTTGGAAAAGCATGGTATATGAAATCAGCCAAGGCAGGTTATGAGCCAGCCATTAAATTTATAAATGATGCGAAAATGTTGGGGTTCTCGGATAGCCTTGAGTAAAAAGGCGATTAAAAAATCATTTGAAGGATATAGAGAAAGTTCATAAACGTGGGATTAATTTAAACCTTAAATATGACATAACACTCTATCTAATTGCCCAAAATGAGTTGTAGTCAAAATATGTTCGATCTTAATAAAATATCAGCTGTTTTCACTTCCTAAAATTTGTCCATCAAGCTATTTCCGGTTCCATTGTAAAAACAATTCATGTAATTTACCTACGTGGATAATTACTCTGGTGTTCTTTGGGTTCTAGTGACTCATTAGCTAGGTGTACCAATAGGTAGCTTTTGAATGTCGGAGAGTTCGGTATTACACAGAAATTAAAAAAATAAGTAGTCTCGGTTGGGCATGCTCTTTTTCTGCACGCCTATTTGCTTAACCATAGAGCCGGGTTTGTGAAAGCTCGGGGGGGAGAAAGTGCTGATGATGAAGTTAGGTATACCTAAAGAAGTTTTTCCGGATGAACGGAGGGTTGCAGCGACCCCGGCTTCAGTCGAAAAGTTAATTAAACTTGGTTATGAAGTTGTTATTCAATCGGGTGCTGGTGATCCAGCGCATTACGATGATGACGCCTATATGGCGGCTGGTGCAGCTATTTCAGTTGATGCCCCTTCCCTTTGGGAGCAATCAGATTTTATTCTAAAAGTTCGGGCTCCAATGATGCACCCTGACCTGGGTCGACATGAAGTCGATTTAATGAAAGAGGGTGCCTTGATCGTTAGTTATATCTGGCCTGCACAAAACCCAGAGTTGCTTGATCAATTGTCTGCTAAGAAAGCGACAGTTTTTGCCATTGATAGTCTTCCCCGTATCAGCCGGGCACAGAAGATGGATGCACTAAGCGCCATGGCAAACATAGCGGGTTACCGAGCTGTTGTTGAAGCTGCAAACCATTTTGGACGGTTCTTTACTGGTCAGGTGACGGCAGCAGGTAAAGTACCTCCAGCCAAGGTAATGATTATTGGTGCTGGTGTAGCTGGACTGGCTTCTGTCGGCACAGCCAATAGCATGGGTGCTATTGTGAGAGCCTTTGATACTCGCCTGGAAGTAAAAGAACAGGTAGAGAGTATGGGGGCCGAATTCCTAGAGCTGGACTTTGGGGATGAAGAAGATGGTGGTGGCGGTGGCGGTTATGCCAAACAAATGAGTGATGAGTTTATTGCTGCGGAAATGGCACTGTTTGCAGAACAGGCCAAGGAAGTGGATATCATCATTACTACGGCACTGATCCCGGGTAGACCAGCACCTAAGCTCATCACTGCTGCAATGGTTCAGTCCATGAAGCCAGGCAGTGTCATTGTTGATTTAGCCTCTGAACGAGGCGGTAACTGCGAACTTACTGTACCCGGTGAGGTAGTGGTGGATCATGATGTTACCCTAATTGGTTATACCGATTTACCAAGCCGTATGGCTAAAGTCTCTAGTGATCTCTATGCCAGTAACTTGGTACATCTTTTATCAGATCTGACGCCTGAAAAGGATGGTCAACCTCAAGTGGATATGGAAGATACCGTTGTTCGCGGTGTCACCGTTGTGAAAGACAGTGAAATTACCTGGCCACCACCCAAGGTTGAAGTGTCAGCGGCAGCTCCACCTAAACCGGGCACAGAAGAGCCCGTACCAGTAGGAGAAGTTTCTGAAGAGCCATCTTTATTTAAAAAGTGGTTGGGTAAAGGTTCATTGCTGGCCGTTACTGTACTTGCCCTGTTGGGTATTGGCGGTTACGCCCCAGAGAGTTTCCTGAGTCACTTTACTGTGTTTGTGCTGGCTTGTTTCATTGGCTGGCAAGTGGTTTGGAATGTTACTGCATCTCTTCATACCCCACTTATGAGTGTGACCAATGCCATTAGTGGCATCATTGTCATAGGGGCTATTTTGCATCTAGTGCAGGCTGGGGGTGCTGCTGTTGGGATTATATCCTTCATAGCGGTACTGATTGCGACGATTAACATAGCAGGTGGGTTTAGAGTGACCCATCGTATGCTCAAAATGTTCCGCAAATAGGAGACCAGATCATGAGTACAGGATTTGTCAGTGTGGCCTATGTTGTGGCCAGCGTTTTATTCATTCTCAGCCTGGGTGGGTTGAGTCATCAAGAATCAGCACGGCGCGGTAACTTCTTCGGAATAGCCGGAATTATTATTGCCGTAGGTGCCACAATTGCTAGTGTTAGCATGGGTGCTGGTGGCATTGCTTCTCTCGTTATTGCGATACTTATTGGTGCCGCTGCGGGTATGTTCCTTGCCAATAAAGTAGAAATGACACAAATGCCCCAATTGGTGGCATTACTGCATAGCTTTGTTGGTTTGGCTGCTGTATTTGTGGGATTTGCGGGTTATCTAGATCCGTTGGTGATAACCCATGGTGCAGAGCATACGATTAAGCTGGTTGAGGTATACCTAGGTATCTTTATTGGTGCTATCACTTTTACCGGTTCGCTTATTGCTTGTGGCAAGCTGGATGCTCGTATTCCCAGTGCAGCATTAACGCTTCCCGGTCGTCATATCATGAACCTAGCTGCTTTGGGTGTTTCAGTGCTCTTGGGTGCATGGTTCTTGGGTGCAGACAGCACTGCTGAAGGTATGTTGCCCTTGATCATCATGACCGCGGTTGCCTCAGTATTGGGTATTCACCTGATTCTGGCGATTGGTGGTGCGGACATGCCTGTCGTTGTGTCCATGCTCAATAGCTATTCTGGTTGGGCCGCGGCTTCTATCGGATTCATGCTGGGTAATGACTTATTGATTGTTACTGGTGCATTGGTGGGTAGTAGTGGTGCTATTTTGAGTTACATCATGTGCCGTGCCATGAACCGTTCATTCATGAGTGTTATTTTGGGTGGCTTTGGCCAGACGACTTCTAGTAGCTCAGCTACTGCAGCTGATTCGGATTTGACGGTACAAGAGTGCTCTGTAGACGACCTCTGTGAAGAGTTAGGCATGGCCGAATCTGTCATTATCGTACCGGGTTATGGTATGGCTGTAGCACAAGCTCAAAATGCAGTGGGTGAAATTACTAGCTTGCTGAGAGATCGCGGCGTTACGGTCCGCTTTGGTATCCACCCTGTGGCTGGCCGGTTGCCTGGGCATATGAATGTATTGTTGGCGGAAGCCAAAGTACCTTACGACATTGTGCTGGAAATGGATGAGCTCAATGATGACTTCCCAACAACAGATATTGTGCTGGTGATTGGAGCCAATGATACCGTGAACCCAGCTGCAATGGATGACCCAAATAGCCCTATTGCCGGTATGCCGGTTATGGAAGTTTGGAAATCGGGTCAAGTTGTGGTGTTTAAACGTGGTATGGCTTCTGGTTATGCCGGTGTGGAAAACCCTCTCTTCTTTAAAGAGAATACCCGTATGTTGTTTGGTGATGCGAAAGAGAGTGTTGATAAAATACTTGGTGCTCTTCGTTCATAATAACTAGGTGTGTCTAATAAATAGACGTTCCTAGTAAATGCGAAACTGACTATTTCGGGGTCTCTGAAATAGTCAGTTTTAGCTTTACCTTTAAATATGTGGAATCAGTGTGACGCTCTCTAAAAAAGTGTTACATCCTCTTTAAAAAATGCCATTTACAGTCTAAAAAGCATCGAATTATTTTTTCCGCTATCCCCTTTAATATTCAAAAGTTCTCTAATAGTATGGTGGCAAAATGTATAGAGCAGCTTGGCTGACTAAGTTATTCTGCTAATTGACAGAGATTCCAGTACCAAAGGAAAATTCATGAACTACGAAGAAGCAAAAGCATTACAAGAAAGTTGGGGTGATAAACCCTGCGATCACCGATCTTTTACAGATAAATACCTGTTTGGTTCAAAGACTGGGGATTTTGTATGCGAGCAGTGTGGGAAATTTTTCACGCAACGCCAGAAAGCTCAACGAGTAAGAAGTAAAGAGAGCCCTAAGCTGGATAAGCTTTTAGAACAGAATACCCTTATTAAAGACCGCCTTGCGGTGCTAACTAAACGCAAAGACCTGTTAGCCGAACTTGGTAAACAAGATGTATCATCCTCAATGCTCGACCCTTTTATTCAGGAGCAAGAGAGCCTAATTGCTCTTGCAGACCAATTGATTAAGGAAATCGGGGCTGGGTAAAAACTGAGAGTTATAGACTCTATATTAGTAATTGCCACCGTTTATTTTTTGCGCAGAACATCAAAGCCATCACCAGAGCCTGTTTGAGTCTTGTTTATGTTTGAGGTCCTTGTTTTTTTTGCTTTAGGTTGAATGTGTTTGGTTTTTTTTGTTTTTGCAGTGCTTTGGTTATTTTTTTTCTTTTTAGACCCAGCAGCCTTGCCCGATTTTTTGACAACTTTAGGGCCCGTATATTTGGCTTTTAGTCCTTTTAAGGTTCTGTGTTCAAAACGCATTTTTAAATAACGTTCGATGCTGGACATTTGATTCCATTCATTGGAATCAATAAGTGTCACTGCTTTACCTTCTTTGCCCGCACGCCCCGTACGCCCAACGCGGTGTACATGATCATCTCCAGATTGGGCGATACTAAAATTGATCACTAAATCAACATCATGGATATCCAGACCGCGGGCAGCTAAATCTGTAGCAACCAGAATATTGACCGTGCCTTGACGAAACTGGTTCATGATTTGTTTGCGTTCACTCTGTGGGATTTCCCCATGAATGCAGTTGGCTTTTAATTTTTTGTAGCGTAAAACGTTACTTAACTGTTCACACTGTTGACGGGTTTTGCAAAAAATAAACACTTTGCCTGGTTGCTCTTCCTCAAGCAGTGCAGATACTAGTGCTTCTTTGTGTTTTTTATCGTCAGCAAGGATCAGTTGTTGTGTGATCTGACGATGTTGTTGTCGGTGTGAGTCGACTTCAATAAATTCAGGATCTTTAAATGTTGCTTTTATACGCCCTAGTTCTTTGTGTTGCCCTTTTCCTTTTTGACTTAATGTAGCGGAAAACAGTAAATTCTGTCGCTGTTTGTTACAACTTTCTCCAATGGTGTGCATATCAATGGCAAAGCCCATATCAAGCATACGATCAGCTTCATCAAGCACCAGTATTTCAAGATCACTGAAGTCGGGAGTGCCTCGTTCAATGTGTTCAACCAATCTGCCTGGTGTGGCAATCAAGACTTCTGGATTTTTTCTTAAGGTCGCTACTTGGTGCTTAAAGGCCTCGCCGCCAATAATGAGCCCACATTTTATATAAGTGAACGTTGCAAGTTGTTCAAAGTGCTTTTTGGTTTGTAGTGCCAGTTCTCGGGTAGGTAGCAGTATAAGGGCACGAGTTCCGCTATTTGGCACCTCTTGTGCAAGCATGCGTTCTAAAATAGGTAAGATGAACGCTGCAGTTTTTCCGCTGCCTGTTTGTGCTGAAACCATCAGATCTTTGCCTGCCAGGGCAGGGGGGATCGCTTTTTCTTGAACGGTGGTTGCTTCGTTAAAGCTTAATTTTTCCAAGGCTTTTAGAAGTTGTTTGTGCAGTGGTAGATCTTTGAGTAAAGACAAGTAAGTATTCCTGGCAAGTATTAAAACGTCATTCGATTAAAGGTCAGTTTACAGAAGTGCAACGTATTGAAAATCAAAAATGTTGAGTATTAAACGTTTGTTGAGCTTTCTCGATTAAATATTCTCGACATAAGAGACAGTAACAGCTGCTTCAATGAACTGAAATGATCTAGAAGCTGTTCACCCATAACGAGCAGGCAGGGGGTTAGAACCAGGGTTAACAATGTAGCAAAGGAAAGCCCGCCGGCTATAGCACTGGCTAGCTGTGTCCACCATTGGGTTGAAGGGGCACCAAAGCTGATTTCCCGGTTGATTAGGTCGATATTCATAGCTAGAACCATTGGCATAAGGCCGAGCACGGTCGTAAAGGCGGTAAGAAATACCGGGCGAAGTCGTCGTCTACCGGTTTCCATTGCAGCACTAATGGCATCAAGGTTATTTCTTCGCATACGGTTATAGGTATCGATTAGGACAATATTGTTGTTCACTACAATACCGGC
>JAJFKD010000131.1 GCA_021773405.1 Porticoccus sp. | reverse complement strand
CTTATTTATTCCCTTTTTCTCGGTGCCTTCTTTTATGGGAACGTTCCCGCTCTTCAGGGCTCATGTTGCGCCACTTTTCTTTCAGTCTTTGCCGTTTCTCAGGAGGCATATTATGGAATTCTTCTCTTGCACGATAAATTCGTTCTTTTTCTTCAGGAGGTAGTGATTTAAAGGCCTCTCTGCGCTTTTTAATACGTTCCTTTTGAGCAGGGCTCAATTCATCAAAACGCTTGCGGTCATGTTTATGGTGATTTTTATGATTATCAGCAAGCTCCCAAGGATATATTGTTTCGGGATATGCCATAAATGGGGAATGAGAAGCGCTAGATTCTGTTCTATAGCCTACAGATTGATGATTATATTGATCGTTATGTTGAGGGCTATATAGCGGATCAAAATCTGGGTGAGCCTGTACTGTGTTAGAAAAAAGTACTGAGCCAGAAAAAGGCATGGTTAAACTGAACAATAACCCCAGAATAGATTTTTTATGATCATTATTCATGCGCTTACCTTAACCGTTTAAATGACTTTCTTCGCTAGCTAGCCAATAGTAAAAATCCATATCTTCGTATAAATCAATGCCTTCACTGAGCAAAATTTCGTCCTGACCTTTAGGCACCGTTTGATTGTCCTGTAAATTAGGCGATAACACGAGGATTAAAGCAATGACTGAAGCGAGGGCCATACCAGTTACTGGCATAAAAAACCGAGGCGTGCGACCTTTAGTCGATGCCGATTTCAAAGCCTCTGAACGGGCATGAGCTAAGCTTTGTACGGTGTTTGTATCCAATTCGCGCTCTGAACTACGGAGTAGGTCCCGCATTTGTTTTTCAGCATCACTTAGATCATGATGGTTCATGGTATGTTTATTCATGCCAATGTTCTCCTAGTGTCGCTCTCAGGCTATGTATTGCCCTTGAATAATGTGTTTTCACGCTGCCTTCGCTGCATTTCATTGTCGTTGCTGTTTCTGTAGTACTAAAGCCTTCCCAGCAACGGAGTACAAAGGCTTGTTGTTGGCGAGCAGGCAAGGCGGCTAATGCCGATTGTAGAACTTCTAGTTGTCTGCCAGTCTCGTGTTGAGAATGAGGGGCATAGTGGCCTGGGCCTGGTACATTTTGAAATGGGTCTTCTTCCACTTCGGAACCGTCATCTTTATCCCTAAATTTGTTTAACCAGCCTTTTACTTTATTTTGGACTTTATGTCGTCTGTGAAGGTCATTGATCTTACTTTGTAATATGCGATAAAAGAGTGGGCGCCATTCATCAGGGTTTTTGTTGCTATATCGGGCCACAAGTTGAGTCATTGCCTCCTGCACAACATCTAATGCATCTTCTCGATTTCCTAAAGAGCTTCGAGCAATACTGAAGGCCCGGCGTTCTATACTTGCCAGAAATTGTTCTAGGGATTGCAATTCCAGAGAGCTTCTCCTTTCGAATGTTTCTGTTTCCGGGTTTCCAGTCACACTGTCACAGACATTAAGTTGCATGTGCCACCCATTTTTAGCGGTGTTCATGTGAATGATACAACAATTCATTTACTAAGATTGTGCCACCTAATATAGCAAAGTAATCGTCGATATAACTGCTGTGGCCATGCTTATAGTGATGACGATGTTTGTAGTGGCGTCTATGTTTGTAATAGTGACGATCATAGCCATGGCCGTTGTTGTGACTATAGTCATGATTATAGTGACGACGATAATGTGTGCCACGATGCTGGTAATAGTGCTTGGTATTGTGGTGATTATTGTAATAATTTTTTTTATGGTGCTTCTTACCATGGCTTTGATGAACACGCTTATGTTTATAGTAGTGCTTATCGTAGCCATGTTTATCGTTATGGCTGTAGAACACCTTATGCTTATTGTCATGGTGATCTTTCGCCAAAGCTGGCGTTGCTGTTGCTATTAGTGCAAATGCAAGTAAACCAGTCAGTATGTAACGTTGTGATGTTGAATTATTTTGTGACATTAATTTATACATAGTCATCACCTTTGTTTTTAGGCTGTCTATGTCTATAAACGTCTGAAGGGGTTATTGGTTGACGGTGCTATTACTTGTTGGAAGTGTTTTCAGTAGGGTTACGTATAATCGTCTATAGATAGCCATATAGGGCAATGATCCGAAGGTTTCTCCATGGCTCTAATACTATGGTCAATACCTGCATCTTGGGATATTTGGAGCAGTGGTGCTGATGCCAGCATCAAATCTATGCGTAGCCCACGTTTTGGCTCTCGTTCAAAGCCACGGCTGCGATAATCAAACCAACTGTACCGTTCTGTATTTGGTTGAGAGCTTTTGGATTGGGAACTTTGAGATAGAAAGTGTTGATAGCTGTCGACTAGCCCCCAGTTCTCGAGTTGTTCAAGCCATTCACGCTCTTCGGGAAGAAAACAGCATTTTCCCGTTCGTAACCAGCGCTTTCTATTGTCATCGCCAATGCCAATATCAAGGTTTAGTGGGGCAACATTCATGTCACCCATCACTAATACAAGCTCATCCGGTTGATGGTGCTGTTCCAAATGGCTAAGCAAGTCTTTATAGAAAGCTTGTTTGCAAGGAAACTTCTGTGGATGGTCTCGGCTTTCACCTTGAGGGAAATAACCATTGAATATATTTAGTTTTTTATCGCCTAACTGAAATTGACCAAAAACCAGTCGCCTTTGATTCTCATCAGTGTCATGTGAAAACCCCTTTATACTGTTCAACAATGGGAGCCGATAGAGTAGGGCTACGCCATAGTGGCTTTTTTGCCCATGGTAAATAACATCGTAGCCAAGGGCGTTAATTGCTTCTAAAGGGAATTGGTCATCCGCTACTTTAGTTTCTTGTATACCGATAATATACGGTGAATATTTTTCAATAATGGCTTCTAACTGGTGTAACCGTGCACGTAGACCGTTAGCATTAAACGAAATAATGTTCATATAGGCGTAGCTTGTATCAAAGTGGTTTATATCAAGTGCGGATTATTTAAAGGCGGACTTTAAGCTAAGGTCCACCTTTAAATTATGGACGTTGGGCCTGCCTTCTTAAAGGGAGATAGGTAAGGCTCATGTAGTCGGCCAGTATATTACCAACCTC
>JAJFKD010000014.1 GCA_021773405.1 Porticoccus sp. | reverse complement strand
GTGTTATAAGGCCAAAGTGTTATAAAGCCTTAGGTTTTGAATTTACTGTTAAGCTCTCATGAAAAGACCAGTTAAGCTAGCCCTGATTACCACCCTTATAATTTTTTCGCTAGGTTTGGTTTTTTATGGTTATTCAGAAATGCAGTTTCAAGCTAACAAAGAGGACATAAATGAAAGCTTATCTGCTGTGCTCGATGAGCAAGGCAAGCGTGGATCTTTTGGCTCAAGTAAAGGGCGACTTAAATGCCCTGAATCAGATGCGAACTTCTACATAGTGTTCTATCCGCATCATCAGCTGAAATATAAGGCTATCCTTATGTGCCGAATAGATGACCTTGATTATCAAGTCAGTATTTCTTTAGTAAAAAAAGGTGTGTGGGCTCACGAGGTAGTGAAGGTAGAGAGGCTGTAATACTTAAAAAGCCATCAATTTGACCGCCTTACACTGCGCTTCAGTCGCCAAATTATGGCGGCGTTATAAGGTAAAAAGGAAAAATGATATTTCTTCCACCGTTACCACTTCGAAAAACAAGAAAATGTGAAAGGTGTGGTTTGAGAACACCAAAATCCCAAGACTCTTGTCACCACTGTGCAGCAATTCCTGATGGGAAAGCTTTAGATGATTTTATTCAGGGTTGGGATGAAAGTCATGAGGGAAATAGAAGGTTAGGGCTTATATTTCTTATCATAAGTTTAGCATTATTAGGGATTATCACTGTTGCTGCCTTATAACCAGCGGTTGTAGTAATGGTCGGAAAAAAAGGCCAGGACGCTCACTGCGTTCGCGATGTTAAGCTGGGCGTTATGTGGGTTTGAAATTTTGGGCTCGAGTAAAAACTCCTGTGTAGGCTAAGCATTATTTTTCTGACTTACCTGAAATAATATCTGTGGTTTCATCTGAATAATCCGAGCGCGTAAAACGCTCTGTATAACTTTTTTCAATGTTTTCTTCTTGCTTTAATCGCATTTGTTCTTTTTGTTTTTCTGTCATCCATTGATCGCCAATAATTAGATCTTCCTCTTCAACAACATAACCATCCCCGGTTTGTTGTTCCCAGGAGTATTTGGCCTCCTTGAGTTTTGGGTCCCACTGTCGAAAAATAAAAGCACAAATTGTTCCACCTAAACCACCAAAAAAATGATACTCATAGGAGATGCCGGGTTCACGGGGAAAGATGGTTAACAACATGCCGCCATACATAAAAAAGGCGATCATCAGCAGGACAATAGAACGTTTATCCCGCCGTAATATTCCGTTAATAAAAAGATAGAAGAACATGCCGTGGGTTAGCCCGCTGGCCCCAAAGTGGTAGGTTTCACGGGCAAATAACCACACGCCGATTCCGGAGGTCAGCCAAATGATGGATAAAGTCCACCACCGGGATTTGGGGTAGCCATAAAGTAGAATGCTGCCTAGTAGCAGTAGGGCTAAGGTGTTTCCGGCTACGTGTCCCCAGGAGCCGTGGATTAGGGGGGCGGTAACAATACCAATAAGTCCGTTGGGGTTGAGTGGGTAGATGCCTAAACTATGAAGGTTCCAGCCAAACGTGACTTCACATATTTTTAGCCACCAGATTAGAACAACAAAGGCGGTGGCAGTAAGAATACTATTTCGAAGGGCGTTGTCTGTTTTCATCATTTCTTGGGCCTGTTAACACCATTAGATCTTGGGGCGATGAAAACGTTTTAAAGGGGAACGATAAAGCTTTTCTGTGTTTAGGTTGGTAGGGCGTTTTTTTATTAATAAAAAGCTTTATTAATTAAATGGTTTTAATAATTTATTATTTCAGCAGCTCATGGCCTTCTGGTAGCTGTTTGGAAATCCACATGGCCAGTTTGTGTTTCATATGGGGTACATCCAGCTGAGCTTTTGCCAATGGTTGAATCAGTTTGTCATGGGCTAAGAGCCGATAGACGTATTCAATTTTGTCTTTTGCTGAATCGGTTTTATCGAACTTAGCGACACCCCTTTTTTCCGCATAAATCATACCTACTCTTAGGGCTTCTTTTAATAGTTCGGCTTCATTTTTTAGTTTAGACATTAATCTTTTTCCTTAAAAAATTGAAATAATTTTCAGGCAGATGTTTTACCAAGAGAGTTTCTACCAAGAGAGATTCTATTAAGAAGGGCTTTCGCTACCGCAACCACTCAACCCTTGATCCATTTGCTCAGCAGGGGATTCTACGACAAGGGTGCCAACTACTTCTGCTGGAACACCGGCCACTAAAGAGTGGGGTGGAATATCTTTTAGCACGACACTGGAAGCAGTGATTTTAGAGCCTTCACCAATTTCAATATTGCCCAGTATTTTTGCACCTGGACCTATTAAAACGCCACGACGAACTTTGGGGTGTCTGTCGCCAGATTCTTTCCCGGTGCCGCCTAAGGTCACGGACTGCAATATAGACACACAGTCATCTACTACCGCAGTTTCACCAATAACGATCCCGGTAGCATGATCAAACATAATGCCTTTGCCAATTTTGGCAGCAGGGTGAATGTCGACTCCAAAGGTCACGGAAATACGGTTTTGTAAAACTAATGCGAGTGATTTACGGCCGTTTTCCCACAGCCAATGGGCGGCACGCCATGCCTGAAGAGCATGGAACCCTTTGTAGTATAGAAATGCTGATGAAGGGCCCTGGCAGGCAGAATCTCTTTGGTTTAGAGCGCAAAGATCTTCACTGACTTGTATTTCAATGCACGGATCTGAATTGAAGGCTTCATTAAATACTTCCTGCAAGGTGAGGGCCGGCGTCGTTTCACAGGTCAGTTTTTCTGCCAGTAAAAAGCTCAACGCAGATAGTAGCGAGTCATGTTTTAGTACGGTGACTTGCAGGAAGCTGGCGAGTACAGGCTCGGATTCAGCTATAGCACGGGTTTCTTGCTGAATTTGCTCCCAAAGCTGTTGTGTTAAACCAGTAGATGATTCTGTTAAAGGAGATGAGGCCATGGGAATAATATCTTAGTCCATAGAAGGTTTTAGCATTATCGTGGCGGGGCCATTATTTTTCCAGTGGCGTTCGAGCTAAACACCATATATCTACACGTGATGCCCCCGCTTTTTTAAGCAATCGGGATAATTCAGAGACAGTACTGCCCGTTGTGACAACATCATCAATAAGGGCGATATGTTGTCCTTCGACTGGGCGTTTAACCTGAAAGGCTCCCTTGAGGTTTTTTTGCCTTTGTTTGCGTCGTAATTGTTGCTGGGGTGGCGTGTTTCTAATACGCATGAGCAGCTTGTTGTCGACGCTAATATTTAATTGTCGGCCTAAATAATTTGCTAACCATTGAGATTGGTTAAAACCGCGGATAAATCGTCGTCGCCAATGTAGGGGGACGGGCACGATTAAATCGGGGTTCTTGTTTATTTCAGAAAAGTTTTGTTCAGATAAGTTTTCCTTAGGAAAGTTTAGCCCAGATAAGTTTTCCTCAGACAGGTTGTGTTTCTCCAAATCCGGTCCAATTGTCTTTGATTGGGTGGAGTCACTACTGGAAAGGCGGTCCAGCAGTAGATCAGCTAATACCCTGCTGTTACAGAAATGCCCCTGATGTTTAAAGCGGTTGATTAGCGTGCTGATGGGGAATTCGTAACGTAATGGGGCTATACATTGGTCAAAAGCCGGGGGGTGGGCAATACATTCACCGCATAATGTATTTCCTTGATGGCTATTAATAAAAGGAATAGAGCAGCTGATACAGTAGTGAGTGTTGCGAGGAAGGCCGTCCTCACAGTGCTGGCAAAGGTCTATTGGGCGATCTGATTCAGTCCCGCAGAGTACGCAGCAGCTGTGAAATAAAGAAAAACTGATGGTTTTTAGTAGCTTATAAATTGAAAGCCACTGTGTAGGGGTTCTTTTAGACTTTAGCATAGAGTTGTTAACCAAAAATCCTTTTTAGGTTGACAGAGGGTGTGTCTCACTTATCATAGCAGGTTAAGTTAAGCCCAAGTTAGGAATAACACGAGAGATTTTCTATGTCAGCCAGCCAAACAACTGCTATTCGACATGATTGGACCAGGGAAGAAGTACTAGCCCTATTTAATCAGCCGTTTAATGATTTACTGTTTCAGGCTCAGGTGACCCACCGCCAGCACTTTAACCCCAATGAAGTGCAGTTAAGTACGTTGTTATCCATTAAAACCGGTGCATGCCCTGAGGACTGCAAATATTGTCCCCAGAGTGCTCGTTATGACACCGGGCTGGAAAAGGAAAAGCTGATGGCCGTTGAGCAGGTCATTGAAGAGGCAAAAGCGGCAAAAGAAACAGGTGCGACACGTTTTTGCATGGGTGCTGCCTGGCGTTCACCCAAGGATAAGGATTTACCCTATGTGGCCGAAATGGTCCGGGAAGTGAAAGCACTGGGTATGGAAACCTGTATGACACTGGGCATGCTGAAAGAAGAGCAAGCGCAAATGCTGGCTGATGCAGGTCTGGATTATTACAACCACAACCTGGATACCTCACCGGAATACTACGGTGAAATTATTACTACTCGCACCTATGAGGATCGCTTGAATACATTGGGTAATGTCCGCAAGGCTGGAATGAAAGTCTGCGCAGGCGGCATTGTCGGTATGGGTGAAGGCGAGAAAGATCGTGCTGGACTATTAATGCAGTTGGCAAACCTTCCGCAGCATCCTGAATCTGTGCCCATTAACATGCTGGTGAAAGTGGCGGGGACACCATTGGATCAACAGCAAGATTTAGACACGTTTGAATTTATCCGCACCATTGCTGTGGCGAGAATCATGATGCCGGAATCCTATGTGCGGTTATCTGCCGGTCGTGAAGAAATGAACGATGAAATGCAGGCAATGGCTTTTATGGCGGGCGCCAATTCAATTTTCTATTGTGAAAAACTGCTTACTACGCCGAACCCTAAAGCTAACAGTGATATGCAGCTACTTGATCGTTTGGGTATTACTCCAGAAAAAAGACACGTAGAACAGGATTCCCAAGAACAGGAAGAAGCTTTAAGAAAAACGTTGGCAGAAGCGGAAACGGATCATCTGTTTTATAACGCAGTTAATTAGACTGGCCTTAGGTAAAAAGCATTATGTTATCTATGGATCAGGCGCTTCAGGCCAAATTAGCCCAACGGAAAGAAGAAAACCTCTATCGCCAGCGTCATATGCTGGAATCTGCTCAGGGTGTCCAAGTACAGGTCAATGGAAAAACCTGTTTGGCATTTTGTAGCAATGATTATCTCAGCCTTGCCAGCCATCCGGCGGTCATTGATAGCCTGCGCCGTGGTGCAGAAACCTACGGTGTAGGCAGTGGTGCATCCCATTTAATTTACGGTCACTCCCATGAACACCACGCTCTGGAAGAAGAGCTGGCTACATTTACTGGCCGTCCTCGTGCTTTGTTATTTTCAACGGGCTATATGGCCAACCTGGGGACTATTCTTGCGTTAACAGACAAGGGCGACCATATCTTTGAAGATAGGCTTAACCATGCATCATTATTGGATGGTGGACTTGCCAGTCGAGCTCGTTGTTTGCGATACAAACATGCCGACAGTAGTGATTTGGCTGAGCGTATGAAAAAGGTCGGCGATAGTGAAAAGTCGTCTAATGCTAGAAAGCTGGTAGTGACGGATGGCGTTTTTAGCATGGACGGTGATTTAGCACCATTACCCGAATTATCGAAAACCTGTCAGCAGCAACAAGGTTGGCTAATGGTCGATGATGCCCACGGATTTGGTGTGTTGGGTGAAAAGGGTGGAGGTATTGCTGAGCACTACGGCCTGGGTGTGGATGAACTACCTATTTTGATGGGGACCCTAGGTAAAGGATTTGGCACCTTTGGTGCTTTTGTCGCTGGTTCTGAAGCGTTAATTGAAACGCTGGTTCAGTATGCCCGTTCTTATATCTATACCACCGCATTACCTCCCGCAGTGGCATCTGCCACACGTATTAGCCTTAAGATTTTGCAGCGTGAGACCTGGCGGAGAGAAAAACTGAATGTACTGATTCAGCGTTTTAGGTCAGGGGCAAAGCAGTTGGGCCTTCAATTAGGTACAGAGTTGATGGATTCCATAACCCCCATTCAGCCCATTATTTTGGGCGATGATGCGTTAACGTTAAAAGTGGGCGAACAATTGAGGGCCAAGGGTTTTTTGGTTGGTGCTATTAGGCCGCCGACAGTACCCGTTGGCAGTTCACGTTTGCGTATTACCCTGTGTGCTGAACACAGCGAGCAGGAAGTTGACCAGTTGTTAGATGCCATCGATACGACAGTATCTGAGTTGAAGGGCGTGGATCTGAAAAATGCGAAGCTTGAAGGTGTCGATAAGTGACTACTTCTTTAGCCCAGGCTGCATTAATCATTAACAGGTCGGCCCAAGGATATTCCCCATTAGCTACTCGTGAATATTCCTGTCAGGGAGACTCTATTCTCCCCGAACCATTAGTGCTGATTCATGGCTGGGGGTGTGATAGCAAAATATGGCAGGCTCTTTTGCCTGAACTGACTCAGTACTTG
>JAJFKD010000130.1 GCA_021773405.1 Porticoccus sp. | reverse complement strand
GCAATGGGATTTCAGTTGCTCATCGGCAGCGTACCACTGGCCATCGCAGCCTTCGCGCTGGAAGACCAAACCGCCATTCAGTGGAACGCGGTCTTCACGGCATCGCTTTTGGGGCTGGCCCTTTTCGGCTCGGCGCTGGTGTATTGGGTTTGGTTTTCCGTGCTGGAGGAAGTCGAGCTGAACCGGGCGATCGTGTTCAGCTTTCTGGTCCCGATCTTCGGTCTTGCAATTGGCGCGTCGTTCTTTGGCGAACGTCTGTCCGGCATTCAGTTTTCCGGTATCGCGCTGGTCATACTGGGGATCGTGTTCGTCAATCTCAAGGGCAGACCACAAGGGTAGTCGTACCGCGCCGAAGGGAAACTTGAAGCCAGAAGGATGCAGTGCGACATCCTGGCCATCCCGTCATCGCCGGAATCCACCTTGTCGCAGACGGACAGGAAACCCATGTCTTTCAGAGCGGCGCGACGGGCTACAACGCACTTGATCCATGTCAACGCCGGCCCGCATCGAAACTGCAAGATGCAACAGTCACACCATTGTTGCTTGAGAGCGTAAGATGCGCGGAAAGGGCAGGGACATCATGGCATCGCAAGACAGTCGCAAGCCGGAAGTCCCCGACACTTCGCCGGAACGCGCGCTGTTGGACGGGCGCGGCGCGTTCATGGGGTTCCTAGTCAAACGGCTCGGCAATCGTGCGGATGCAGAGGATGTGTTGCAGGAGTTCTGCATCCGGGTGCTGACGCGCAAGGATCAACTCCGCGACGTGGAACGGATGGATGCGTGGCTCTACACGATCCTGCGCTCCACCCTGAACGACCACTACCGCAAGGGAACCCGGCGCAGCCGTCTGGCGGCAGCGGCGGCGCGCGAACCCGAAGAATGGATCGCAGATGCGCCCTCCCAGATGGCGCGGCTATGCACCTGCCATAACGGGCTGATTTCCGAACTGCGCCCGGCGGAGTCCGAGCTGATCCGGCGCATAGATTTCGGCGAAGAGGATCGAGAAAACGTGGCGGCCGATCTCGGACTGACGCGCAACGCCCTCGGTGTCCGGCTTCACAGGGCGCGCAGCGCTTTGCGCGAGGCGCTAACGGCGCATTGCGGCTCATGCTGCCGGGAGGACCGCGACGATTGTTCCTGTCTGCCCAAAGGCTGCGAGAACGTCGAACACGAAACCGATTGCGAAGACGTGGGACAGGAACACTGAACGCCCTGTCGGCGGTTCTGTAACGATCTCCATCTTCCGGCGTCTTCTTCTGTGACCAAGCCCGAAGGCTCAACCACAGGAGTCGTCCAACCATGCCACGCAAGACGATGGATCGGAAATCAGGGGGAACCCGTCACCCATCATCCGACGACGATGAACTTCGCATCTTGTTCTCCCGGATAACCTGTGCCTGTGCCGAGACCGCAGGGCACGCGGACGCCCCGATGGCGCGCGCGTTGTTCAACCGGGTCGAAATGATGAAACAGCCTCCGCCACTCGCGGCGCGCGCATTGGGCATCGAGCCTGGCGATGCGTCCTATCTCCTGACCGGTCTGCGCGAGGATGTCGCGGAGGATCTGGTGCTTGTGATGCTCGCTGGACGGTCATCCACCACAAACCCTCAGTCAAAAGGAAAACGAACATGAACAAGAGCCTGCGCCTTGCGGTGGAGACGCCCGAACACGCCGCCGGACCTGTCTTGGATGCCGCGAAAACGGGCGGCCAGATGCCCTATGCCCAGGACGCCCTTGAACGCTGGATTCTGTTCCTCGATACCTTGCGCGAACGCGCCAACAACATGATCGCGCATGAACGGCAGGGCATGCCGCCGCTGCTGGATTTCGATTACGAGCTTTTGCTGGACGGGCGCAATTTCGACCGGTCGGCCAACTATGCGCTGCTCAGGATCACGCGGGTCGGCGACGATTGCTGGGACGATTGCGTGGACGATTCGAAGCCGCCCGTAATCATCATAGATCCGCGCGCAGGGCACGGGCCTGGCATCGGCGGGTTCAAGCGCGACAGCGAGGTCGGCATGGCGATGCACGAGGGCCATCCGGTCTATTTCGTGATCTTCTACCCCGAGCCCATGCCAGATCAGACGCTGTCGGATGTGCATTATGCCTTGCGCGACTTCGTCTCCGAGGTCGCTCGCCGTCACCCGGACACAGCCCCCGTGCTCTACGGCAATTGCCAGGCCGGTTGGGCGGCCACGCTGCTGGCGGCGGATTGCGACGGCCTGACCGGTCCGATTGTGCTGAATGGCTCACCGCTCAGCTATTGGTCGGGCGAGGCGGCAAGCAGCCCGATGCGGATGATGGGCGCACTGTCGGGCGGGGCATGGGCCGCCCATATGATCTCCGATCTAGGTGATGGCCGCTTCGATGGTGTTTGGCTGGCGCAGAACTTCGAGACGCTGCAGCCAGAGAAGGCGATCTGGGATAAGTACGCCAACCTCTTTTCCCATGCCGACACTGAACGCGAGCGGTTCCTTGAGTTCGAACGCTGGTGGAATGGCTACTATACGCTCAGCCGCGAGGAAATCCTTGGGATCACGCAGAACCTGTTCATCGGCAACAAGCTGGAGCAGGGCGAGATGCAGCTGGACGCGCATTGCACCATCGACCTCAAGCGGATCAGCAATCCGCTCATCATCTTTGCTTCGGAGGGTGACAACATCACGCCGCCCGAACAGGCAATGGGGTGGATCGCCAAGCTTTATCCCGACACCGATGCGCTGAAGGCGGCTGGGCAACGCATCGTCTACATGACGCACCCGCATGTCGGCCACCTTGGCATCTTTGTCTCGGGGTCCATCGCGAAGCTTCAGCATCGGGCGATCCTGGAAAGCCTGGACGAGGTCGAGGCGCTGGCGCCGGGGCTCTACGAGATGGTGATCGACAACCCCACGGGCGACCCGGACTGCAAGAGCGGCGATTTCAAGGTGCGGTTCGAGACGCGCGAGGTCGATGATCTCGGTATCGCCTCCGACGATGCGGCACTGGCGCAGGTTGCCCAGATGTCGCGGATCAACGAAACGGCCTATTCGGCTTTCGTCAGCCCGTGGCTTCGGGCCGCGACCACCCCGGGCAGCGCCGAGGCCCTGCGTGTCCTGCATCCCATGCGGTGGACCAGAACGATGTTTTCCGAACGGGCGAACCCGTGGATGTCGTTGGTCAAATTCACTGCCGACACACTGCGCGAGACGCGCGACCCCTTGCCGGAAAGCCACCCCGCGATTGTCACCGAACGCGCGCTTTCGGCGCGCACCGGCGAGGTTCTGGGCGCATGGCGCAAGGGGCGCGATGCGTGGATCACCCATGTCTTCGGCGCAATGTTCGGAAACCCTTTTGGCACCCTGAAATCCCCACAGGCGGACAATCTGACCGCCTCATCAAACAAGGAGTGAACGATCATGGAATGGCTGGTTGAAAACTGGTTCCTGGTTCTCGTGTTCAGCGGAATGGCTGCAACGCACCTTTTTGGGCACGCTCACGCAAGAATGCCCATGGCCAAGCGGAAACCCATCGTAATCCTGAGGGCGAGACCCCGGAGGCATCTTTTGAATCAGGTAAGGGGACAAGAGCCGTCCCACGAGGCGTAGCTCACCCGCAGCGCCCTCGAATTATTCATTACCGCTTCTCACCGAAGGGAATGATACGTGCCTGACTTCGACGACTGCTGCGATCCTGCGGAACTGCTCGATCTGTCCGGCCGCAAGGGTCTGGTCGTCGGCATCGCCAATGATCGCAGCCTTGCCTGGCCCGCCGCCCTGCATTTCCGGCAGGCGGGGGCCGAGTTGGCCATCACCTATGTCGACGAGCGCACCAAACCCTTTGTCGCGCCACTTGCCGCACGGCTGGAGGCACCGATCCTGCTGCCCTGCAATGTGAATACCCCGCACGAACTTGACGTTGTATTCGATGCCATTGCGGACCGCTGGGGAAAGCTAGACTTCATCCTTCATGCCGTGGGCAGCGTTCCGCCTGCCGACCTTCATGGTCGCCTGACCGATTGCTCGGCGGAAGGGTTCGCCCAAGCGATGAACGTCTCGGTCCATTCCCTTATCCGGATGGCGCATCTGGCCGAACCCTTGATGAGCGGTGGAGGCAGCCTGATCACGCTGAGTTATCTCGGCGGGGAACGCGTCGTGGAGAGTTACAATGTGATGGGGCCGGTCAAGGCCGCGCTCGAAGCCACGGTGCGCTATCTGGCGCATGAACTCGGGCCAACCAACATCCGCGTCAACGCAGTTTCGGCGGGGCCGGTGCTGACCCGCGCGGCGTCGGGATTGACCTGCTTTACGGGGCTTCTGGATGCGACCGCGCGTGCCGCCCCCCTGCGGCGCAATATCGAGGCCGACGAGGTGGGTCGAGCCGCTTTGCTTTTCGCCAGCGACTATACCAGCGCCATCACCGGCGAGGTGCTGCATGTCGATGCGGGCGTTCACGTCGAAAGCCCGGTCTTTTCAGCCGAGACTAACGCCAAACCGGAGGAGTCATGATGAGCCATACCAGCAACGAGACCAAACAATTGCCCTCGACCGAGCGCCGCGATTTCCTGTATTATGCAACCGCCTCTACCGGCGCGGTTGCCGCAGGGGCGGCGGTCTGGCCCTTGATCGACTCGATGAATCCTTCAGCCGACGTGACCGCCTCCGGTACCGTCAGAGTCGATCTTTCGGGCGTCGAACCGGGCCAACGTATTACCGTGAAGTGGCAGGGGCGCCCGGTATTCGTCTGGCGCAGGTCTCCAGCCGCGATCGAGGCTGCACGTGCCGTCGATCTCGACGACCTTCCCGATCCTGTTGATGAGGCGAGCGAGAATCCGAACGTAAGTAGCGAAGAGCCGGCACTGGATGAAAATCGCGCGGCGGGCGAGGATGATGAATGGCTGGTCGTCATCGGGGTCTGTACGCATCTGGGCTGTATTCCCCTGGGCCAGGATGGGTCGGCGGTGGGTGAGTTCGGCGGTTGGTTCTGCCCGTGCCACGGATCGCATTACGACACGTCCGGCCGGATCCGAAGAGGACCGGCACCACGCAACCTCGACATCCCGCCTTATGCTCTGGGTGACGATCTGCAACTTGTCATCGACACCTGACCGGCGAATCGTCCAGTAGTCCAAGAAGGAGACCATGACATGCAAGCCAAGGATATCATGACAACATCCGTGATCTCGGTCCCGCTGGAGGGACAAATCGAAGACGCGGTGCGCCTGATGCTGGACCACCACATTAGCGCGCTGCCCGTCGTTGACGCACAGGACGGCCTCAAGGGACTTGTCAGTGAGGGTGACTTGATGCGACGCGTGCGCGAGTCCGAGAGCCCGCGCCGGCCATGGTGGCTCGAAGTGCTGGGCGGATCGAGCGGTTCCGCCAGGGATTTCGTGAAACTCAAAAGCCGCCGCGTTGAGGATGTGATGACGCGGGATATCGTTTCGGTCGAGGAAGACACGACTGTCGCCGAGATCGCGCGTCTCTTGGAAAAGCACCGGATCAAGCGTGTGCCGGTGCTGCGATCCGGTCAAGTGGTCGGCATTGTCAGCCGGGCGAACCTGCTCCATGCCTTGTCGGCACTTAAGGACAGGGTGCTGCCGGAGCCTTCGGAAGATGACCGCGTGCTTCGTGCGAAGATTGAAGAGGCCCTGAAAGACGTGCCCAGTGCAGCGGTCAACCTGATCAACTACACGGTGGAAGACGGGAAGGTCGCGGTCTGGGGTGTCGCCGACAGCGATTTCCAGGAGAACGCAATTCGTGTCGCCGTCGAAAACGTGCCCGGTGTCGGGAAGGTGGATGTCAACATGGGCCGGCTGCCGGCTTGGTCCTACGGGATCTGACGCCAACGCGGACCTGATCCCGACCCGTCAATACGTCAAGCCCGCCCAAGAGTAAAAGCATGGATGCAACTGTGCCGATCCGTCCCGAAGCCAAGCAAGGAACGATTGAAATCGTCGGCGCCGGCCCGGCGGGGCTGGTCTGTGCAATCGTTTTGGCAAAGGCCAATCGTCGTGTCGTAGTGCGAGAATGGCACCAAGATGTTGGCCATCGGTTCCACGGCGACTTTCAGGGTCTGGAAAACTGGAGCGACGCGCAGAACGTTCTGGACGAACTGGCTGATGCCGGTGTTGTCGCCGATTTCGATCATCGCGGTGCAACCGAAGGCATCGTCTTCGACAGCCATGCCAAGGCGCACCGGGTGCATGGATCGAAACCCATGTTCTACCTGGTGCGGCGCGGCAATGCAGCGGGAACGCTCGACCGGGCCTTGCTGGATCAGGCGCGTACGGTCGGGGTAGAGGTGCGATTCAATGATCGCGTGAAAAGAACCGCGGGCAATATGATCCTGGCAGGCGGGCCGCGGCGGGCCAATATCATCACCGTGGGCTACGTCTTTGACACGACCATGGCCGATGGCGCGTGGCTGGCGTTCGGGGCGGAGATTGCCCCGAAGGGCTACGCCTATCTGCTCGTGCGTCAGGGGCGCGGCACGGTGGCCAGTTGCATGTTCTCGGGCTTTCGCGATCAGGCAAAATATCTTGCCGCGACGGTGGCATATTTCGAACGTCACACCGGGTTGCAAATGCAAAGACCGAGAGGCTTCGGGGGTTTCGGGAATGTCCGATTGCCGCGCACCGCGATGCAGGGCGGAAACCCGGTGATCGACGAACACGCGGGTTTTCAGGACGCGCTGGCGGGATTTGGGCTCCGCTACGCGATGCGATCTGGGCGGCTGGCGGCACAAAGCGTGATCAGCGGTATCGATTACACGAAAGCCTGGCGTCAGGCGTTGCAACCCGACCTGCATGGTGGCGTGGTCAATCGATTCTTGCTCAACCAGACGGGGCCTCGCGGGATCGACTACCTGGTCGGAAAGCTGGGATCGACCGACACGGGCGACGCCTTGGGCCACGCCTACCGGCTGTCATTGCCTAAGCGCCTGCTGCTGCCGCTCGCCCGATTTCACTATCGCAACCCTTTGCAGGATCGCAGTTGCAGCCACAACAACTGCGATTATGTCTGGTGCCAGCACGGCGCGCATGAAGTAGCGGACACCTGACGGATGTGTGTCCTTGTGAATTCGCGTTGCAAGCATGGCGCCGGCGTCGTGACGCCGATGTTGCGACTGGACCGGTGGGGCGGTAAGCCGCGATCATGAGCAACTCGCGCGCACCTCGTGAAAACCCCCTGACGATGCCGCAGGCGCGGGCAGCGATCTGTGTGCCAAATCTGGGCGAAGGGTCCAGCTGTTTGCCGAGGGAGATGCTCTCTTCGATGCGATGATCGCGGCGATCGAGGGCGCGACCGAAGCGATATGGATGGAATCCTACATCTTTGTCGCCGACGAAGTCGGGGCGCGTTTTGTCGCCGCGCTCGCAGCCAAGGCGCGAACCGGGCTTGATGTCCAGTTGCATCTCGACGCTTTCGCTGCCGGCCATTGGGATTTCGACAAGTTTCGGCGGGAACTGGAACGAAGCGGCGTGCGGTTTCGCTGGTTTCGTCCCTTTGATCTCCGACACCCGCTGCGATATTTTCAACACAACCACCGCAAGCTTCTCGTCGTGGATGGCCGGGACGCGTTCCTGGGCGGTTTCAACATCCGCCGGTTGAACTCGCGTCGGCTTCACGGTTCGAGCCGCCAGCGCGATACCCATGTGCGCGTCCAGGGGTCGTTGGCGACGCTTGCCGCAAGTCACTTCGACCGGCTCTGGCGGGCGGGCGTCCCGCCAACGCCATCCCCGAAGAGGCCGGCGGGATCGAAGGACTGCTGGTGCCAAGCTACTCGCGCAAGTGTCAGAAGAGGCTTGCCTGTCTGCACGCGGGACTGATCGGAATGGCACAGACCTGCGTCTATCTGACGTCGCCATATTTCAGTCCGGGCACCGTGGTCCACCGGGCGCTTCAGGATGCCGAGCATCGCGGCGTGGACGTCCGTCTGCTGGTGCCTCGCAGGAGCGATCCTTTGGTCGCAGGCTGGGCGACGCGGGCGGCATATGCGCAGTTTCTTTCGGCGGGCGTGAGGGTCTACGAGTATCTGCCCCGTCAACTGCATGCCAAGACTTCGGTCGTCGATGCCGGCTGGTCGATCGTCGGGTCGGCAAACCTCGACTACCGAAGCCTGTTCATCAATCAGGAGCTGGTCCTGTTCGCGCCTGACCGCGTCCTGGCAGGGCAGTTACAGGCGCAACATCTGCAAGATTTTCGGATGCCCGCGAAGTCACTCTTCGGACTTGGCATTCCCGCGGCTGGCGCGCGCGTGGTTTCGAGTTGATCGGATGGGCCGCGCGACGGCTGCTGTAACCGGCAGAACCGGTCAGCCGACAGCCTGCCGGGTTGCGGTGGCTCTGTCGGCAATATCGACGCCTTCCTACGGTCGACCGATACAGTTGTTCCTTTACCAACGAAGCCCGACAGGTTGCCAATCCTTGTAATGTTTTTCTTCAAGCCGCGTCTTTAGATCGAAGCCAAACAAAAGGAGGTCCGGATGGACGACCGTTCAACTTCTCAGACACAATACACGACCAAGCAGAAACAGGGCGGATGTTGCGGTGGCAAGACCGACGCGCAGCCGAAAGCAAATGTCGAACCGCAGGTCGCGGAACCCGCAAAGGCGAAACCGGTCAAATCCGGCTGCTGCTGCGGCCAGAACTGATGCCACGCTTCGCAGGATGGGCGTCTTGCACCGGCCAGGCACTCATCCTGAAGCGGGGACGTCCAGCGCAGGCGTTCGCGCTCGAGCCTGATCATCGGCAAGAAAGGAACAAGCCATGATGCCGCTCATCTATTTCACCGCAGTCGCGGCGATCGTTTTCCTGGCTCTGCGCCTGACGTGCGGGGCCTGCGTCATGGGCGGGAATGACGGGGCAGGGCATGCGCATCTGCCCATCGTGTCGCTGGGTTGGGCGCTGAGCCTGTTTCTGGCTCTGACATACGTGGTTTGCGTCGTATTCGATCTGATCTTTCCCGGCTACGCGATGTACGAGGTCTGGTCTGGCCTGCTGCCCGGTTTTGTCTGGCTGACCCCAGCGGGCTTCATCATCGGTCTGGTCGAAAGCTTTCTTTACGGATGGTACGCCGCGTTGATCTTCGGAGGGCTGTTCAACGCCATCGCGGGCAGGCGGGCAGGGGCATGATCCCGACCGCACGTCCGAAACTGCGCTTTCTCGGTGCCGCCGGAACGGTGACAGGATCGCGCTACCTGATCGAGGCCATGGGAAGGCGCATCCTCGTCGATTGCGGTCTGTTCCAGGGCTTCAAGCAACTCCGTGCGCGCAATCGCAAGCCGTTCCCGGTTCGGGTCAACACCATCAATACTGTGTTGTTGACACATGCCCATCTGGACCATTCGGGATATCTGCCAGCACTGATCCGGGCGGGCTTTCGCGGGCGGGTCCTTTGCACCGAGGCAACAGCAGATCTTTGCGGACTTATCCTCCCCGACAGCGGGCATATTCAGGAAGAGGAGGCGCGCTATGCCGCCAGAAAGGGATATTCGAAGCACAAGAACCCAAAACCACTCTACACGCTCAAGGATGCAAAGGCTGCGCTGGATCGCTTTGATTCCCACCCCTTCGATCAGAGGATCGAGCTGGGCGACGGCATCGCGGCTAGTTTCATTCCGGCTGGGCATCTTCTTGGGGCGGCGCAGATCCGGCTAGAGATCGGCGGCAGGGTTGTTCATTTCAGCGGCGATCTGGGTCATGATCCCGATCCGCTGATGCGACCGCCAATATCATTCGGTGGGTCCGATGTGCTGGTCTGCGAATCCACCTACGGCAACCGGTCCCATCCCGACACCGACCCCGAGGCCGAACTGGCTCCGATCCTGAAACGCACCTTTGCCCGCGGCGGCACGGTACTGATCCCGTCCTTCGCGGTTGGACGGGCTCAGGGCCTGATGCTGCATATCGCGCGATTGATGGAGCGAGGCGACATCCCTCATGTTCCGGTGTTTCTCAACAGCCCGATGGCTGTGGATGCGACCGAGATTTATCACCGCCACCACGACGAACATCACGTCAGCCGCGAAGACTGCGTCTCGATGTTCGAGATCGCCAAGCGCGTGAACACGGTCGAACAATCGAAGGCGTTGAACACGCGCCGGGGCCCGATGATCATCGTCTCCGCCAGCGGAATGTTGACCGGCGGGCGTATCCTGCACCATCTGGCCAGCTTCGGCGGTGATCGGCGCAACACGATCCTGCTGTCGGGCTTCCAGGCCGGCGGAACGCGCGGCGCGTCGCTGGCCGGGGGGACGCGGAGTTTGCGCATGTTCGGGCGCGAGTTCCCGATCGAGGCCGAGGTGGTTCCGCTCCAATCCTTTTCCGGGCACGCCGATGCCGACGAAATCCTGCGCTGGATGTCCGCCGGTCCCGCCCCGGCGATGACGTACCTGACCCATGGAGAGCCGGTCGCGGCGGACACCCTGCGATTTCGCGTCGAACATGAGCTTGGGCGACCCGTGCGCGTCCCGGAACACCTCGAGTCCGTTTATCTGGACCGGCCGCGATGACCGAAACCCTCACTCTTGTCCCTTCCGGCATCGACACCTACCGGCAACCGGTCGTCTACATGCATGAAGATTGCCATGTCTGCCGCTCCGAAGGGTTCGCCGCGCAGACCCGCGTACGGATCGACCTGAAGGACCGTTGGATCGTTGCCACCTTGAATGTGGTCGGCCACGGGGCATGGCTTGCCGTGGACCAGGCGGCATTGTCCGCTTCCGCCTGGGCGGCGCTTGGCGCGCAGGCCGGGGAAAAGGCCGTGTTCTCCCACCCTGAACCGCCCGCTTCGGCGTCCAGTATCCGGGCGAAGGCCTACGGCGAGAGGCTGGATCAGGCCGGATTCGCGGCGATCATTGGCGACACGCTCGACGATCGGCTTTCGGATCTCGACCTTGCCGCCTTCATCACGGCCTGTGCGGGCGACAGGCTGGACGAGGCCGAGACCGTGGCGCTGACCCGAGCCATGCAGGATGCCGGGCAGACGCTCGACTGGGGAGACCGGGCCGTCCTCGACAAACATTGCGTCGGCGGATTGCCCGGCAACCGGACGACGCCGATCGTTGTCGCCATCGTCGCGGCGGCGGGGCATCTGATCCCCAAGACATCCAGCAGGGCGATCACCTCGCCGGCGGGGACGGCCGATACGATGGAGGTCATGGCTCCAGTTGCTCTTGACGGTGATGCGCTGCGCCGAGTGGTCGAAGCAGAAGGCGGCTGCCTCGTCTGGGGCGGCGGGCTCGCGCTCAGCCCCGCCGACGATCATTTCATCCGCATCGAACGCCCGCTCGATTTCGACTCCACCGGTCAACTTGTGGCGAGCGTGCTGTCTAAAAAAGCCGCGGCCGGTGCCACGCATGTCCTGATCGACATGCCGGTCGGACTCATGGCCAAGGTGCGGTCGGCCGGGGCCGCCGAAGCCCTCGGTGCCCGGCTGTCATCAGTAAGCGAGGCGTTGGGTCTGAAACTGGCGCTGCACATCAGCGACGGCGTGGCCCCTGTGGGACGCGGCATCGGTCCGGCGCTGGAAGCCATGGACGTGCTTGCGGTTCTGCGGCGCACACCGGAGGCTCCCGGCGACCTCGGCGCGCGAGCGCTGGATCTGGCCGGGCATCTTCTGGGCCTCGCGCCGGACGCCGTGGCGGGGCAGGGACGGGACCGTGCGCAGGCGCTTCTCGACAGTGGTGCGGCGGAAGCGAAGTTCATGGCAATTTGCGCGGCACAGGGCGGTTTCCGGGAGCCCGGGAGCGCGGCACAGCGCATCGACATACGCGCCCCGTACACGGGCGAATTGACTGCCGTGGACAACCGCCGGATCGCACGCATTGCAAAGCTGGCCGGTGCGCCGCGTCAGCAACGCGCCGGCATTCGATTGCTGGTGCGGATCGGTGATCGGGTGGAGAAGGGTCAGCCGCTCTATGAACTCCATGCCGAAACACCGGGTGAGCTGGCCTATGCCCTGGCCTATGCCGAGTCCCAAACCGGAGTGCTCACGCTATCCGAGGAAGTGACATGATCCTTGCTTCGTTTCCCGAGATGCGGCCGCTGGCCAAGGCCCTTGCCCCCACGCTAGAGGCGGAATTGCGCCCGCTTGACTGGCACCGTTTCCCCGATGGCGAGAGCCTGATTTCCCTCTCGGGCGATTTGGAGGGGGCAGACGTTGCGCTGCTGGCGACATTGCGCGATCCCGACCGCCTTGCCCTGCCATTGCGCTTCGCCGCGGCGACGGCCCGCGAGATGGGCGCGCGCCGCGTCGGATTGATCGCCCCCTATCTCGGCTACATGCGGCAGGACCGCCGTTTCGAAGCCGGGCAGGCGGTCAGCGCGCCACTGTTCGCACAATTCCTGGGGGAGAGTTTCGACTGGCTGGTGACCGTCGATCCGCATCTGCACCGTATCGCGCGGCTGGTGGATGTCTTCCCGATGCCTGCCATTCGCGCCGCGTCCGCCCCACTGATTGCGGACTGGATCGGGACGAACCTGCCAGACGCCGTTCTCCTTGGTCCCGATAGCGAGAGCCAGCAATGGGTGGCCGAAGTGGCCCGACTGGCCGGACGGTCCCATGAAGTGCTGCGCAAGGTGAGGTCCGGCGACCGCCGGGTCGACATCAGCGTGCCCGAAAGCGCAGCGTTGCGGATTGGAACACCGGTGATCCTCGACGACATCGCATCTTCCGGCGTCACGATGGCACGTGCCGTCGAAAGGTTGCTTGCGGCTGGAACCACCGCGCCTGTCTGCCTGGCTATCCACGCGGTCTTTGCGCACGGCGCCCAGGACGCCATTCTGTCGGCCGGTGCGGCAAGGATCATCACCACCGACACCATACCCCATCCAACGAATGCGATCGGAATTGCCAGTCTATTGGCCGAAGCGATCCTTTCGGTCGTGACAGGCCTTGACCTTCCAGTTGCTGGAACAATTAGGTTAAACCCGAATCCCGCTGAGAGGACATCCGAATGAACGACCAAGCAAGCTGTACCGCACATGAAACCGAAACCAACATCTACGTCTGCCCGATGCACCCAGAGGTGCGGCAGAACGGTCCGGGCGATTGCCCGAAATGCGGGATGCATCTCGTGCCCGAAGAGGAAGTTGCCGCGCCCGATCACCAGGCGCATGACCACCACGCAAGCGCTGCCCCGGCGGACGGCAGATACGATACCGTCCCCGACGGCTATGATGGGGCAGTCTACACTTGTCCGATGCATCCGACCGTGCGCCAGACCGAGCCGGGATCCTGCCCGATCTGCGGCATGGGGTTGGAACTCGAGTCGGCGGCGATGGCGGAGGACGGTCCGAATCCAGAGCTTGTCGATTTTACCCGACGTTTCTGGGGCGGCACGGTCCTGACCATCCCGCTTCTGATCCTCACCATGGGTCCCTATCTCGGCTTTCCGGGAGTGCGCGAGATCTTCGGCGAGCGGGCAACCCTCTGGATAGAGCTGGTTCTCGGAACCCAGGTGGTCCTTTGGTGCGGCTGGCCGTTCCTGGTTCGGGGCTGGAAGTCGTTCCGGACAATGAACCTCAACATGTTCTCCCTGATCGGCATGGGCGTGATGGCGGCCTGGCTCTTCAGCGTCGTCGCCGTTCTGGCGCCAGGTATATTCCCCGACGGATTTCGCGACGCCGAAGGGCATGTCGGCGTCTATTTCGAGGCGGCGGCGGTGATCGTCACGCTGGTGCTGCTCGGCCAAGTGATGGAGCTACGTGCTCGCGAGGGGACCGGCAAGGCGATCCGCGCACTTCTGGACATGGCAGCCAAGACCGCGCGGGTCATTCGGGACGACGGGTCTGAGGAGGAAATCCCACTGGAGAACGTGCAGGTCGGCGACCGGCTGCGCGTGCGGCCCGGCGACAAGGTGCCGGTAGATGGCGTGGTTCTGGAAGGCCGGTCCTCGGTCGACGAAAGCATGATCTCCGGTGAACCCGTGCCGGTCGAGAAGACCGAGGGCGACCCGCTGACCGGAGCCACGATCAACGGCACCGGCAGCTTGGTGATGGAGGCGACGCGGGTCGGGGCCGACACGATGCTGGCGCAGATCGTCGAGATGGTCTCCAACGCGCAACGGTCGCGCGCACCGATTCAGAAGTATGCCGACAAGGTGGCGGGATATTTCGTTCCGGCCGTGATCGGTGTTGCAATTCTGTCCTTCATCGCGTGGGGGCTCTGGGGCCCGGCGCCTGCGCTGTCCTATGCACTCGTCTCCGCCGTCGCGGTCCTGATCATCGCCTGTCCTTGTGCCCTTGGGCTTGCAACACCGATGTCGATCATGACGGCGACGGGGCGGGGGGCCCAAGCCGGGGTACTTATCAAGAACGCCGAGGCGCTGGAGCGGTTCGAGAAGGTCGATACCCTGATTGTCGATAAGACTGGGACGCTGACCGAAGGCAAACCGCGGCTTGTCGCCGTCCTGCCAGAGCGCGGTCACGATGAGGCGGAGGTCCTGCGTCTCGCCGCATCGCTTGAGCGCGGATCGGAGCACCCTCTTGCCGAAGCGATCGTCAGGGGTGCCGAGGAGCGGAGTGTGAAGATGGCTAATGCCGACGACTTCGAGGCGGTCACCGGCAAGGGCGTCAAGGGGGTCGTCGACGGCAAAGCGGTCGCGCTCGGCAATCTGGCGATGATCGGCGAATTGGGGCTCGAGGCGGGCGACCTGACCGCCAAGGCCAATGCCCGCCGCGACGAGGGTGAGACGGTGATGTTCGTGGTGCTGGATGGCGACATTGCGGGTCTTGTCGCTGTCGCCGACCCAGTGAAGGAGACCACACCCGCCGCCATCGAGGATCTGCATGAACTGGGGTTCCACGTCATCATGGCGACGGGCGACAACGAACGCACCGCCAAAGCCATTGGCGCGCGTCTCGGCATTGACGAGATCCGGGCCGATGTGCTGCCCGAGGACAAGGCGCGGATCATCCAGGAGTTGCAGCAGGAGGGCCGCAAGGTAGCCATGGCGGGAGATGGCGTCAACGACGCCCCTGCACTAGCGCAGGCCGATGTTGGTATCGCCATGGGAACGGGCGCTGATGTGGCCATCGAAAGTGCCGGCATCACGCTGGTCAAGGGCAACCTAGACGGAATCGTGCGCGCGCGGCGGCTGGCGCGGGCCACCATGCGCAACATCCGCCAGAACCTGTTCTTCGCGCTGATCTACAACGCCTCCGGCGTGCCGGTCGCGGCGGGAGTTCTGTTCCCCTTCTTCGGCATCCTCATCAGCCCGATGTTTGCTGCCTTCGCCATGAGCGCCTCATCGATCTCGGTGGTGCTCAATTCACTGCGCCTTCGCGGTGCAAAGATATAGGAACGGACAGAAAAAATGACACATCAACCTGATCCTCCACATGCCAATCAAGATCAAGTGGAGCATGCGCCCCGCCCGCCCTCGTTCTGGCGATCACGAGCCGGCATCTATTTGATTGTCGCCCTCGTCGGAGGTGGCCTGCTCTTGGGCTACGAGCATCGGGTGCACCTTCTGGGAAGCGGATTGCTGATATGGCTACCGTTGCTGCTCTGCGTAGGGATGCACTTTTTCATGCACGGGGGTCACGGCGGACATGGCTCCGGAAGCGATGAGACATGACCGAACCCGGAACGGCATATGGCCTTTGGTTGCTGGCATTCATCAACTCCGCAGTCTTCATCATCTTCGCCTTCAGCTTCTTCAAGCCGCAGACTTCGCGAGACTGGCGGAGTTTCGGGGCGTTCAGCGCCTTCATCGTGGCGCTTTTCACCGAGATGTACGGGTTTCCGTTGACGATCTTCCTCTTGTCCGGCTGGCTGCAATCGACCTGGCCGGATATCGACTGGCTTGCCCACGATAGCGGACATCTGCCTGAAATGATGTTCGGCTGGCAGTCAAACCCACATTTCGGCCCCTTCCATATCCTGAGTTTCGCCCTGATCGGAGGCGGCTTCTGGCTGATATCCGTGGCGTGGCACCATCTCTGGTCGGCGCAAAGGCAGGGGCGGCTGGCCACGACCGGCCCCTATACCCGCATTCGTCATCCTCAATACGTGGGTTTCGTTCTCATCATGCTAGGCTTTCTCGTGCAGTGGCCGACCATTCTGACGCTAGCGATGTTCCCGGTGCTGGTCTGGATGTACGCCCGGCTTGCGCGTGCCGAAGAGGCGGAGGGCCGCGAACGATTCGGCGAAAGTTGGGACAGCTATGCAAGCCATGTTCCCGCTTTCATCCCGAGTTATTGGACTGAAATGAGTAAGGGTTCCCGGAGCAACTAATGCACCAAGGAGGACACTACCATGAAAGCACATGTATTTTCGCTTGCCACAATTGCCATGCTTTCGGCAACACCGGCAGCGTTGGCCGGGTCACACGGTGATCAGATGAGCATGATGAGCCCCGGACTGATGATTCCGTCCATGAATTCGTCCGAGGGCCGAAAGCTTTTTGCATCGAAGGGATGTGTCGTCTGCCATTCGATCAACGGTGTCGGCGGAGTGGATGCGCCGATGCTGGATGCGGAGTTCATGGACATGCCGATGAACCCCTTCGAGTTCGCCGCCCGCATGTGGCGTGGCGCCCCTGCGATGATCGAAGCGCAGGAGGACGAACTGGGATATCAGATCGAGTTCACGGGTGAGGAGCTCGCCGCGATCATTGCCTTTGTCCACGACCCTGGCGAACAGGCAAAGTTCTCCGAGTCGGACATCCCGGACGAGCTCAAGGAGATGATGAAGCATATGGAGAAAGAGGGAGGCCACGACTAGGCGGAAGTGTAGCCATCAGGCATTCGCCCTCATCCCCGTAACGAAGATTCGGGAGCTTCGCGAAATGACCCGGTCGAAAATGCCCGGTTGGGCAGGGGATAAGATTGTCGGAAGCGAGTTCATTCATCGAAAGGAAACGGGAATAATGCTCAGGATGGCTGTAAAGAGGTTTACAATTGCGGTGCTTATTGTTGGCGGACTCGCGACAGGTCTTGCGGCCCAGTCAGATGAAGGGCGAGACCGGCCAAGGGTCAACACACAGATGCACGGCGCCGACGCCGGAAACCCCGCACCTGATCCCGAAACAATCAGCGTGCCCGAAACCCTGAGCGCGCCAGGCTATTTCGGTCAGATTGCTTTCGAACGCTCCTGCGCGTCTTGCCACGGCACCAACGCTGCTGGCGGAACTGGCAAGGGCCCGCCACTGATCCATCCGATCTACGAACCCGGTCATCACGGCGATACGGCTTTCCTTCGTGCGGCTACAGCCGGGGTGCGCTCGCACCACTGGGATTTCGGTGACATGCCCCCCGTCGAGGGCATCACGGAT
>JAJFKD010000129.1 GCA_021773405.1 Porticoccus sp. | reverse complement strand
CATCAGTAAATTCATTGAATGGAACGCTTGAAAACCTGGATGACCTTATACGTAAATTATCCATCAGGCCGAGCTCTTTGCTCTTTCCCGCAGAACCTGAGCTAGATCCAATACCAGAGGCGCGTGATCAATGAAGTATTTAGCGTTAATTGCCATATTACTGATTGTCGGTTGTTCTTCCACACCAGCACCGTCTCTTAAACAGTACCTGCTAAGGGCTGATTCGCCAGCTAAATACACTTCTCAGGGTGATGATCAGGTCGTGACGACGATAAGTCTGGGAAAAGTGGCTGTGGCTTCTTATATTGATGGTTTGGGGCTTGTCTTGGAGAAAGGTGATGGGCAGGTTCATATTGCCCGCGACCATCAATGGGCCGAACCCCTGCGTTTGAGCTTACGATCTTTTTTGTCAAATAGGATTTCTTCGGAATTAGGTCAACCTGTTCGTGCCTATGGTTATGGAAATAAAGAGCTGTCGAGACGGATTGATATTCGTATAGATGAGTTACATGGCACCAAAAATGGAGAGGCTAAGCTCGTCGCCTTTTGGGCAGTGATTGACCCAGGTAAACAGGCGGTGCTTTCTGAAAATAGTTTTTATGATACTGAAGCGCTATCTCATGATGGATACGGTGCATTGGTTGCCGCTGAAAAGGCATTGTTGGCTAGGCTTGCATCGAGTATTTCTGCGACGCTTAATTAGTGCAGTACTATTATTAATATTGTTAGTAGCTAAAAGGGTTTAGGTTTAGGTACTTTAACCACACGCTCTTTACCTTGGCGATAAAGCGTGACATCAATCATTCCCTGATCAGGGTTATCCCTAATAATTCCTCTTATATCTTCAAGTATTTTTTGAGTGTTAGTTATTTTTTACCATTTAGCCCAACAATAATATCTCCACCCAAAAGTAACTGATGCTTGCCAATGCTGACAGGCATGGTTCCGCCTTTAATACCGGCAGTGTGCCCGGGTGAATTATAGGCAACCCGTTGTACTAGAAGCCCCTGCGTAAACGGGATATTCAGCATTTTTGAAAGGGCTTCATTAAGGGGGATAACGTCAAGGCCTCCCCATATGGGCGGATTGTTAAGTAGTAAATTTTTGATCATGTTGATACTGGCAGCAAAACCCAGGCCCTCGTTGCCACCAGAAATAGAGCGCATATGACTGACAATACCAATGATTTCGCCATTGCTGCTGAACAATGGGCCGCCAGAATTACCGGGGTTCAGTGGCGTATCAGTTTGTATAAATTCCATGGCAGGTAAAAACTCTGACGCTTCATGAATTCGCCGATTGCTAAAATGTCCTGCGGTAAATGTGTGTATAAGCCCTCTTGGGGCTCCAATAGCAAAGAGCTCCTCGCCAACAGACAATTTGTCCGAATCACCTAGCGGTACATGAACAAGATTTTCTGGTGCATATTTTAGTTTGATAACTGCGATATCGGAGGCGGTGATACTGGAAAGTACATCTGCTCCAATTATTTCTCCTGTTGCTAGCTGAACCTGAATATTATCGGCAACATGAACCACATGTGCGGCAGTGAGAATTTTTCCATCGGCAGAAAAAACAACACCGGAGCCCAATCCTTCGCTTCTGTTGATCGTAATGTTATTCCCTGATTGAACCTCTTGGTGTTCCCTGGTGTAGATGGTGACTACAGCGGGGTCAACCTGCTTAACGAGTTTGCTGAAATCTGTAGCAACGGCAAAATCACAAAAAAAAGTAAATGTAGTTATCAGCCAGAGAAAGGTTTTTTTCATGATAGTTTGATCTCTTGGTGGTGAAGGCTTTAAAGAATACTATACTCATTTATAAATGATTGCTTTGTGGTATGCCATATAATAATAGATAGTTTATCCTGACCGAATTGAGCCTTTTTTAATATAACTATTTATATACAATTAAAAAAATAATATGTTAGGTTAGCCAAATTGTTTCTAAAAATGCGCGAACTTTCTTTTCAATAAAAAACCTTTAATTAATAAAGTTTTTTTACAGGAAGATTTTAATAAGAAGATGGAGCCTGATGATAAGTATTGCAGCTCGCCCTAGCCTTGTATTAGCTAGTCTCACATTAAAATATCCCGTTGGCTTATATACAGTTGTAAGGCGGGTATTCATTGGGTTTAGCTTATCAATATTGCTCTTTCTCTCGGGGTGTTCTGCCCTAGGCCCAGATTTTTTAAAGCCGGAAGCAAAAGTTACAACAGATTGGCTAACAGACGGCTCTGTATTTTCTAAAGATAAGGCTTTTCAAGAAAAGTGGTGGGAAACATTTAATGATCCCGTTCTTAACTCGTTAATCGAACAGGCTTATCAGCAAAATTTATCCCTACAAGTTGCAGGGTTAAAAATTATGGAAGCCCGTGCTCAATTGGGTATTTCCAAGGGCAACCGTTATCCCCAGTCACAACAAATATCTGGTGCTACCAGTGATATTGGAATCAGTGAAAACAGTCCCAATTTTAATCCCGGAGTAGATGATAGCTACACAAATCACCAAGTAGGTTTTGATGCAGCGTGGGAGCTGGATTTTTGGGGGCGGTTCAGGCGAGCTATTGAATCTTCAGAATCCAGCCTTGCTGTAACTGAAGCGGATTATGATGATGCCCTGGTTATTTTGACGGCTGAGGTAGCTAGAACCTACGTCATTATTCGTACCTTGGAAGAACGACTGGCTCTGGTTAAATCAAATATCACTTTTCAGTCAGAAAGTTTAAGAATTGCTCAAATTCGTTTTGATAATGGCGCAACAACAGAATTAGATGTTCAGCAAGCGACATCTAATTTAGCGGATACCCAAGCTTTGGAGCCAAGCTTAATACGCTCACTTCGTCAGGCAACCAATGGTTTAAGTGTTTTGTTGGGGATGCCTCCTTCAGACCTTTCTGGGATTTTAAAATCAGGGCATATCCCTCGGGCTTCCGAAGCCGTAACTACAGGTGTTCCTTCTGATTTATTACGTAGACGTCCAGATGTTCGTTTGGCGGAACAGTTTGCGGCTAGCCAGAGTGCTTTGATTGGTGTTGCCAAGGCAGATTTATATCCGAGTTTTTCTCTCACAGGTTCTATTGGTTACCAGGCGAGTAATACAGGTAGTAGTGAAGGTAATGATATTTTTAACAGTGAAAGTTTGTTTTTCTCTGGAGGCCCATCATTTCGCTGGAATATTTTTAATTATGGGCAGATAAAAAATAATGTTCGAATTCAAGATGCTCGTTTCCAACAGAGTTTGGTGAATTATCAAAATACTGTGTTGACTGCTTATCAGGAAGTTGAAGATGCGATGGTGGCTTATTCTCAGGCACAGCAGGAAACAAAGTTTCGAGCGATCAGTGCAGGTGCGGCTCTGCGCGCTGTAGAAATAGCTAAAATTCAATACCGTGAAGGTTCTGTTGATTTTCAACGGGTTATCGATTCAGAACGTTTTTTAGTGTCACAGCAAGATCAATGGACCCAAGCTCGAGGCGACATCGCACTTAATTTAATCGCTATGTATAAAGCCCTTGGCGGCGGTTGGGGAATAAGAAAAGGCCAAAATATTATTCCAGAGTCGATGCGACAAGAAATGGAACAACGGACGAACTGGGGTGATTTGTTGAGTGAAGACAAGTAATCATTTTTGGTTACTATAAATATTTGGTCATGGCCTATAAGTTTGGAGTCAATCCCTGTGGAGGGGTGATATGAAATTGAGCAACATCAGTTCCCTTCAAATAAAAATGTGGGCAGCTTTGCTGCCTGCCTTTTTGATCTCTGCTTGCAGTGAGCCACCGGAAGAAGAAGCTGTGGAGGTGGTGCGCCCGGTAAAAATGTTTGCGGTCAGTAGCGAAGACAGTAATTTTACTTTGGAATACCCTGGTGTTATCGCGGCCAAGAAAAGTGTAGAACTTGGTTTTGAGGTGCAGGGAAAAATTATTGAATTACCGATTATCGATGGTAAAAGAGTTGTCCAAGGTGAGGTGTTGGCTAAATTGGACCCCTCTGATTATATTGCCGCCCGAGACGGAGCACGATCAAACCATCATGCATTGAGCTCGGCGTATCAACGGGCAAAGAAAATTTTTGATTTAGGTGCAGGTTCGCAGGCTGAGGTAGATCTAACATTACGTGATGTTCGTGTAGCCAAAGAACAGTTAAAAACAGCACAAAAAGCTTTGGATGACACGGTTTTGGTCAGCCCCTTTGATGGTGAGGTGGCACGAAAAATTGCGGATAATTTCCAAAATATCCAAGCAAAAGAACCTGTTTTACTATTACAGGATATTTCCAGTCTTGAAATAGATATCACCATTCCTGAACAAGACTTTGCTCAAATAGATACCAGCCTTACGCCTGAACAACGTACAGCTAAAGTTAAACCGGAAGTGGAATTAAGTGCTATTCCCGGTAGACGATACCCCGCTAGATTTAAATCATTTTCTAGTGCTGCCGATCCAGTGACAAGAACTTATACCGTAACCATGGCCTTTGATAACCCTGAAGATGCTACTGTTTTGCCGGGTATGACGGGTAAGGCCATCATCACACTTAACGGAAAACATGTTCGAGACCCTTCTATGGGGGGATTTTTGGTGCCCGCCTCATCGGTTGCTGCAGATGAAAATGGTAATGCCTACGCTTGGGTGATTAATCAAGGCACGATGCAGGCTTCGAAAGTATCAGTTGAGCTTGGCACAATGTCGGGTTCAGAAGTACGTGTATTAAAAGGGCTTAACTCAGGAGACAAGATTGCTATATCTGGTGTGCACTACCTTAGTGAGGGGATGAAAGTGCGCCCTTTGGGTGAAAAGTAATGGGTCTTGTGTTGATTGATATAGCAGGTCAAATTGAAGCGCCAGGGTTTGCCGGGACAATACACTTAATGGTGGCAGTATGAATATTGCCCAATTTTTCATTGAACGTCGTGTCATCACTTTAGTGCTGACGGTTGTTATGCTTGGTGCTGGTATGTCCAGTTACCAAGGGCTGAGTCGCCTAGAAGACCCAGAGTTTACGATTAAAGATGCTTTGGTTATTACTTCATACCCTGGTGCCTCTGCAGCTGAAGTTGAAAAGGAAGTTTCAGACCGACTGGAGAAAGCCGTTCAGAAAATGGGCCAGCTCAAACGAGTTGTGTCGAAATCAGACCGGGGCCTTTCAACGCTCACCGTTACCATAAAAGATAATTATGATAAAACCACATTGCCCCAAGTGTGGGATGAGCTCAGACGGAAAGTTGCCGATACTCAGAGAGAACTTCCTCCTGGAGTAGGGCAGCCTTTAGTGGTTGATGATTACGGCGATGTTTACGGAATCTTTCTTGCATTTTCTGGTGACGGCTACAGTTATGCTGAGATAAAAGATGTAGTCGATTTTATGCGACGTGAACTATTGTTGGTTGACGGCGTAGGAAAAATTGATACCTATGGTGAGCGTACAGAAGCTGTCTATGTTGAATTAAGTCGTGATCGCATGTCTCAACTGGGGATTCCAGCAGATGTGGTGATTAATGAATTGCATCAAAAAAACCTGGTGACAGATTCTGGTCGTGTTCAAGTGGGTAGTGAATTTATAACCCTGAGCCCCACCGGCGAAATAAAAACCGTTGAACAATTTGGTAATATTTTAATTAGTGGTCAAGGTTCAGATCAGATATATCTCAAAGATATTGCAAAGGTGTGGCGAGGCTACGTCGAGCCGCAAAACCCCGTTATTTTGTACGATAGCAAGCCAGCCATAGGGCTGGGGATTTCAACTATTTCTGGTGGTAACGTGATAGAAATGGGCGAAGCACTTAAAAAGCGTTTTGCTGAATTGAAATCAGAAATTCCTGTGGGCATTGAGGCGGGATTAGTGTCCGTTCAGTCCGATGCGGTTAATGTTGCGATTCAAGGGTTTGTTATCAGCCTGCTGGAAGCCGTAGCGATTGTCATTATCGTGCTGCTGTTTTTTATGGGGGTGCGAAGTGGCATGCTCATAGGTTTTGTACTGCTCTTAACCATTGCCGGTACCTTCATTTTTCTCGCACCTATGCAGGTTGCTCTGGAACGAATTTCTCTTGGCGCATTGATCATTGCCTTAGGAATGCTTGTAGATAATGCCATTGTCGTTGTCGATGGCGTATTGGTTCGGTTAGAAAAAGGAGAAGATGCTAAACACGCCGCTATTGAGGTTGTGAAACAGACGGCCGTTCCTTTGTTGGGTGCTACGATTATTGCTATTTTGGCCTTTGCTGCCATAGGCACTTCTGATGATAATACTGGCGAATTTTGCCGTTCGTTGTATCAAGTCGTTTTGGTTTCTGTTATCTTTAGTTGGGTCACAGCTGTGACTATTACCCCGTTACATTGTGTGATGTTTTTAAATCAGCCAGAAAAAAGCAGCGAACCGACAGATCCCAAAGCTGGTGGCTTTT
>JAJFKD010000128.1 GCA_021773405.1 Porticoccus sp. | reverse complement strand
GTAACCGTGCACGTAGACCGTTAGCATTAAACGAAATAATGTTCATATAGGCGTAGCTTATATCAAAGTGGTTTATATCAAGTATGGATTATTTAAAGGCGGACTTTAAGCTAAGATCCACCATTATATTATGGACGTTGGGCCTGTCTTCTTAAAGGGAGATAGGTAAGGCTCATGTAGTCGGCCAGTATATTACCAACCTCGTATAAAATGGGGTCTTTTTCAGATAAAACCCGGGTGTCTTCTTCCGGCTGATCTGATTCTTCATCATCTAAGTTTTCATCGGGTGTTGTTTGTTTTCTCCACTCTTCAACGGAAGCATAGGCTGGAAGTTCTTTAGCTACACGCCTTTTGTTTTCTAGAGAAAGTAAGGTGTTATCGTACTTTTTGGTTTCTGCACGACGAGTTTCTTCGTTCAACGATAACTCTTTTATTTCCCGACGCTGTTTAATAAGTGCTAACTCGTCATTTAAATAAACTAGATCAGGGTCTTGTTGCAGCCGCTGTTGGTGCCTTGCATTTAAAGTATCTAACGGCGCTTTATTTAAACCGTATTTACGGTGGGGTACCGCGGGAATTTTGTCCCAGGGTAGTGCATTTTCTTCACTGCTTTCACCGACTTTATCTACATCGTAGATTGATGGTAATGATATATCCGGTACTACACCCTGGTGCTGTGTACTGGTTCCAGATACCCGATAAAATTTGGATTCAGTCAATTTGATTTGGCCTTCTTGTACAGGTAGTTGCACCTGGACAGTACCCTTGCCAAAACTCTGCCCGCCAACGACTAATCCTCGCCCGTAGTCCTGTATAGCACCGGCAAAAATTTCTGATGCAGAGGCACTTAATCGATTGATAAGTACCATTAATGGGCCCTTGTAGTAGGCATTAGCACGGGAACGGTAATTGCGCGAAACAAATTGGTCCGAATGCCTAACCTGAACGATAGGGCCGGGATCGATAAACAAGTCCGTCAGTGTTGTAGCTTCCTGTAGGAAGCCGCCACCATTGTTACGTAAGTCCAAAATAATACCGTCGACTTTTTCAGCTCTTAGCTCTTCCAAGAGCTTCATTACGTCTTTAGTCGTGCTTTTAAAGTTTGGGTCACGGTTATAGTAGGCCTCGACATCCAGATAGAATGTTGGGACAGCAATAACACCCAGTTTGTAATTTCCCGACTCATTGTTGACTTCAATGACTTCAGCTTTGGCAGCCTGCTCCTCAAGCTGAATTTTGTCTCGGACAATAGATATTTCACGGCTAATGCCTGCGGACTCACCTTTAGATGGAATGATTCCTAGGCGTACAACACTATCCTTTTCACCACGAATAAGATCAACCACGTCATCTAGTCGCCAGCCTATGACATCAACCATTTCCTCTTTGTCTTGTGCTACAGAAATAATTTTATCGCCAGCTTTAAGAATGCCATGCTTATCAGCTGGGCCACCGGGCACTACACGGACAATTTTTGTATGTTCATCTTCTAGTTGAAGTACGGCCCCAATCCCTGTCAGCGATAGAGACATTGCTATCTGGAAGTTTTCCATAGAGCGTGGAGAAAAATATGACGTATGTGGGTCATAAAGGCTGGCTAGCGCATTCATATAGACCTGAAAAATGTCCTCGCCGTCTCTTTGCCCAAGCTGCTTCTTCAGATTGGTGTAACGTTTAATTAATAGTTCGCGCGCAGCTTCAGGTTCTTTATCGTTTAGTTTCAGGCGTAAATAAGCTTCTTTGATACGTTTACGCCAATAATCATCGGCATCTTCTGCTGTTGCTGGCCATTCATGGCTTTCTACATCAAAAGGAAGGTATTCATCCTTGGATAGGTCAAACTCAAAATCACTCTTTAATAAACTGATATTGCTATCTAGCCTTTCTATAGCACGTTGGTAGTAACGATTGTAAATCTTGTAACCAGGGCTAAGCTCACCTTTTTTTAGCATATCATCCAGACTGGTTTCCCACTGCTGGAATTCTTCAATATCGCTTTTAAGTAGGTAACTTTTTGAGGGATCGAGTAGGTCTATATACTGATCTAACAGGTTCTTTGAAAGCTCGTCATCAATGGGTTGTTGACGGTAATGTTTAGTTGTTAGCTTATCGACAATTTCAATGGCAGTTTTAGACTGATTTTCTGTAAATTCAATGTCAGCAACGACAATTGAATTCATTGAAATCAGTAACAGTGCCGGTATAAAAAATCTGTATAAAAAAAGCATATAGTTTTCAGTATGTTGTCAGTATGTTGGTAGTGTTGGGTCGAATGAGTGTATCAAACTTCCTTGTTTATAGACCTTGTAAGGTACTAAATGTTTGCAGTTTTACCATAAAAACTTTGTTCTGATATGAATTCCCGCTATTTTCCCTTGTGACGTGGGTAAAATTCCAAATGCTCTTATAAAAAGTTCTAAACAGAGTATATCTATTAGACATGATTTATTGGTGGTTGATCGATGAAAGAAACGATGGAATTATGGCTCATTCTTATGATCAGCCTTAGTTAGTAAAACCTAGTAGAGTAAACGTATGTCAGAAAATAATAATAACCCGGCAGCTCTAGTAACGGGCGGTGCTACGCGTTTAGGGCTAGCCTTTGCAATGTCTTTGGCTCAGCGTGGCTATGACATAGCGATTCATTACCATTCCTCTAAAGATTCTGCAGAAAGGGTAGCCAAAGATATCGAATCTCTAGGTGTATTCTGCCAAGTTTTTCAGGCAGATCTATCATGTGATCAGCCAGGTGATTTAGTAAAGCAGGTGACAGATCACTTTCCACGGCTTGAACTCCTGATTAACAGCGCTTCAGCTTATGAGGCGGCATCTATAGCTAATACCAGTTTGGAATTGTTGCAGCAGCAGTTTTCAGTTAATTTTTTTGCTCCATTTATTTTAACGAAAGCTTTCGCAAAAAAGTGCAAGAACGGGGCTGTTATTAATATCCTCGATAACAAAATTGAGTTTCAGCAGAATGATTATGCAGCGTATTTACTCTCTAAAAAAACACTTGCAGAGTTCACTCGCTTGGCGGCCATTGAATATGCACCAAATATTCGCATTAATGGCATTGCCCCAGGCGTTGTTCTGCCGGGAGAAGAGCGCACAGAGGATTATGTTTCTTGGAGAATTGAAAATATCCCGTTACAACAGCAGGGAAGTGTGGAGGACTTGTTAAGAGCAATGAATTTCTTAATTGATAGCGAATTTGTGACAGGACAAATTATTACTGTTGATGGTGGTGAAAATATCAATCATCAGGGAAACCATGCCGAAATGTTTAATAAGAGCCATTCATGACTAAAAAGGACGCTAAAAGCAATGGCTGAAAAAGAACTACATCAAGTCATTATTTCTGTAGGGTCAAATATTGACCCCCATGAGAATATCTCCAAGTCACAGGTTATCTTGTCGTCTGAAACAAATTATGTTGCTCGGTTTGTTGACTGTGCAGATGTAATTGAAACTGATCCAGTGGGTTATAAGGAACAACCTAACTTTCTTAACACGGCTTACCTGGTTGAAACAACACTCGAATTCGATCGTTTTAATGGGTATCTAAAAACTGTTGAAGATAGAATGGGGCGGCTGCGAGGCCCAATTAAGGCTGGCCCAAGAACGATTGATCTGGATATTATCATTTGGGATGGAGAGCTTTTGGAACCGGATTATCACCAATTTGAATATGTCTCTGTACCTGTAGATCAAATTCTTTCCTCAAACCAGCTAAATATCCGCTAATCGCTGCTTTTTCATAGCTAATTGGGTGTAAGTAGTGCCTGCTTTTTCACTTTTTTAGGGGATTACTATAAGTATTCATCATATGGATATAAATAATACTTTCGAATAAGTGAAATTTTGAACGATTTGCTTATAATGGCCGACCATTCTAGTCATCAACCTATCGTGGAGAAAAATCGTGAAAGCACCTGTTCGTGTAGCTGTCACCGGAGCCGCCGGCCAAATTAGTTATTCACTTCTATTTCGTATCGCTGCTGGCCAAATGCTGGGTGAAGATCAGCCAGTTATTTTACAAATGCTGGAAATCACACCTGCATTAGAAGCCCTGAAAGGGGTTGCTATGGAGCTGGATGATTGTGCCTTCCCATTATTGGCAGGTATGGTTTGTACTGATGATGCCAATGTGGCATTTAAAGATGCGGATTACGCATTGCTTGTAGGTGCTCGTCCTCGTGGCCCAGGCATGGAGCGTAAAGACTTGCTTGAAGCCAATGCCGCTATTTTCTCTGCACAGGGTAAAGCAATTAACGATAACGCTTCTAAAGACATTAAAATATTGGTTGTGGGTAACCCAGCAAATACTAATGCTTTGATTGCACAGCGTAATGCTCCAGACATTAACCCACGTCAATTCACTGCAATGATGCGTCTGGATCACAACCGCGCCATGACTCAACTTGCACAAAAAACTGGCAAAACAGTTAATGACGTAACTAATATGTTGGTTTGGGGTAACCATTCTGCTACTCAATTCCCAGATCTTCACCACCCAAAAGTTGCAGGCGAAACTGCAATCGATTTGGTAGATCAGAGCTGGTATGAAGAAGACTTTATTCCTACTGTTCAACAACGTGGTGCAGCTATTATTAAAGCTCGTGGCGCGTCCTCAGCAGCTTCAGCGGCTAATGCGGCTATTGATCACATGCGTGACTGGGCTCTTGGTACACCTGAGAATGATTGGGTTAGCATGGGTGTATACAGTGATGGAAGCTATGGTATTACCGAAGGCCTGATTTATTCTTTCCCTTGCGTGTGTAAGAACGGTGATTGGGAAATTGTTCAAGGCTTGGAAATCAATGAATTCTCACGTGGAAAAATGACCGCTACTGAGCAGGAATTGACGGAAGAACGCGATGCAGTACAACACTTACTTCCATAATGCTGGGAATGTAGAGTGTAAGTAGCCTATCTAACTTGGCTACGCTGTTTAAAAAGGCGCCTTACTAAAGGCGTCTTTTTTATGGCAGTATTTTATGTAGAAATAAGCTCTCTAGAATAACCAACCCTTTAATAGCAGTTTGTTGGCTACTAACTCTGTTTCTATCCTAAACTTAAGGTATGGAGTAATGAATATCATCAGATGTTAACGGTGAAAAATAGCCATGGTTTCTCTACACAGGGGTAGAAACAAAGCAACGAAAGTTGTTTTAACGCCAAACCGTTCAATGGGGTGGCGGGGTAATGTCCGAGTCATTATGGGACTGTCTCTGGCGATAGCTATCAGTGTTACTCCAATTGTTGTTATGGGTGGCTGGGTAGTGGTTCCATTTGCATTACTACAAATCGTTGCTCTTACTATAGGTTTGTATATCACACTGAAAAAGCTGAGTTACCACGAAATTATTACTGTTCAGGGTGATTTTCTTTCCCTGAAAAGAGGTGTTGATACAAAGGAACTCTGTAGTTCCTTTCCAAAAGGTTCTGTAAATATCCTTGTTGAGGAGCATTCCCACGCTATGACAGCACCCGATATAGATATGATTGCTGAGGGGCATTGTTATGCATTAGGTGACTTTCTCAACCGTGCAGATCGTTTTAAATTAGAAAGAATACTTAAAAATCAGTTAAATTTAAGAATATCTCACCTCAATTCTTTTCATCGCGTCAGTTTTTGATAAAGTGCTGCTTTTCCCATTAGTACTTATAAATCTTATTAAATAAGGAGAGCACGAATGGCTTTTCCAGATGTTGGGCAGTCTGCGCCAGATTTTAGCCTACAAAACCAGCGTGGAGAGACGGTTTCACTAGCTGACTTTAAGGGCAAGAAAAGCGTAGTTTTGTATTTTTACCCTAAAGCCATGACCCCAGGTTGCACTACCCAGGCCTGCGGTATTCGTGATAGCAAAGCTGAATTCGCCGATTTAAATACGGTCGTTTTAGCTGTAAGCCCAGATCCCTATCCAAGGCTTGCCCGTTTCGAGGAGAAGCAAGACCTCAATTTCGATTTACTCTCAGATGAAGATCATGCTGTGACAGAATCCTATGGCTGCTGGGACTTGAAGAAGTTCATGGGGCGTGAGTTTATGGGTGTGTTAAGAACAACATTTGTGATTGATAAATCCGGTAAAATTGCTTTAGTAATGAATAAAGTAAAAACTAAGACACACCATGAAGATGTGCAAAATTGGATCAAAGAAAACTTGTAATCACGTTAACTTGATCATTAAATATTTTTTTCCTAAATACTGAGGTAATTGAATGTCTCTCGACCTATCCCAAGTTGTAATGGCGACGGCTGCACCTGCATCCCAAGAGCCAAACCCACTGTACACATTGCTAATGTTTGGTGGCCTTTTTGTATTTATGTACTTCCTGATTATTCGTCCACAACGGAAACGTCAGAAAGAGCATAAGGAACTGACTAGCTCTTTGAGTAAGGGTGACGAAATCGTGATGAACAGCGGCATGCTGGGAAAAATCACCAAGCTTGAAGATGACTATATTGTGGTAGAAGCTGCCAACAATGTGGATTTAAAGTTCCAGAGGGCCGCAGTTCATGCTGTGTTGCCTAAAGGCACGATTAAACAGGTATAAGATTATGATTAAAGGCCGCTTTTGCGGCCTTTACTTTATTGGGGGAACCTCTGAACAAGTTATGAATTATTTTTCGCTGGCCAAAATAACCTGCTATGTCGTTGAAGATTTTGCTAATAACTCGTTATTACCTTCAATCTTCGCCTTAAATCAGGCCATTTTATCTCACCGAAAATCTAACTCAGACTTATTCAAAGATTCCCCTGACCCAAACAATTTATGATTAGTTTTCCTAATAAGCTATGTTTGGCCCAAACACCAACGCCTCTTCAATCATTGAATAGGCTTTCTGACGCTATAGGTGGTCCTCGTATTTGGGTTAAGCGTGATGACCTAACGGGTTGTACTGTTAGTGGCAACAAAGTGCGAAAACTAGAATTTGTACTTGCTCAAGCCATTGAAAAGGGTGCGGATACCATTATTACCTGTGGTGGTGTTCAGTCTAATCATTGCCGAGCAACGGCTATTTTAGGTGCTCAGCTTGGCTTAAAAGTGCATTTGATACTTCGAGGTGAGGAACCTGAAGGGCAAAGCTCAGGAAACTTGTTTCTGGATCAATTAGCTGGTGCAACAATCAGTCACTATCCAGTGGCTGATTACAAAAAACTACCTGAATTGTTTCAACAATGGGAGCTGCACTATAGTGCCTTGGGAGATACCCCGTTTTCTATACCGACAGGTGCAAGTAATGGAACGGGTGCATGGGGTTATATTGCATGTGCCAAAGAGTTGGCTGATGATTTTCAAGAACACCAAATATCTCCCTCATTAATTTCGTGCGCGACAGGTTCTGGAGGTACGCAAGCGGGGTTAACTCTGGGAGCAGAACTTTTTAATTTATCCGCTCCAGTATTAGGCATCGCAGTTTGCGACGATGAAGCTTATTTTCAGCAAAAAGTGAGAGAGGATATGCAGGCATGGAAAGATGAATATCAACAGCAACTGGATATCACACAGCTAAATATCCATGTAAATGCTGAACATATTGGTCCTGGATATGCCAAGGCAACACCAGAAGTTTTCGATACCATAAAATCCCTAGCAAAAATGGAAGGGCTTATATTAGATCCTGTTTATAGTGGCAAAGCTTTCCACGGTTTAGTTCAGGAGATTAAAGCCGGTCACTATAGCAATGCTCAGGATATTGTTTTTATCCATACGGGTGGATTATTCGGTTTATTAGCTCAGCGGGATCAGCTATGACTCTACAGTCAGTGATTGGAAGTATTAATAGTGTGGTCTGGGGACCACTGATGTTGTGCCTGATTCTGGGTACAGGCTTCTATCTCAGCGTAGGGCTCCGTGGCTTGCCTATTCGGAAAATTGGCTATGGTTTCAGATTACTGTTTAAAGGTCGAAAGGGTAGCGGTGAGGGCGATATCAGCCCCTTTAATGCACTTATGACCTCCTTATCTGCCACTGTAGGTACAGGAAATATTGTCGGGGTTGCAACAGCCATTGGTATCGGTGGGCCTGGTGCTTTGTTCTGGATGTGGTGTACAGCCCTAGTTGGCATGGCAACTAAATATGGTGAAGCTGTACTTGCTGTGGAATATCGGGAAACTGACGAACGTGGCAAAAAAGTGGGCGGCCCCATGTATTACATTCGCAATGGCCTTGGCCCTAAGTGGGCATGGCTAGCCTGTTTGTTTGCGGTATTTGGTGCCCTTGCAGGTTTTGGTATTGGTAATACAGTACAAGCTCATTCCGTTGCCAAAGCCCTTCATAGTAGCTTTTCTGTGCCTGAATATCTTAGTGGCTTAGTAATAATGCTACTGGTTGGAGCGGTATTGCTCGGAGGTATCAAGCGAATTGCTCATGTTGCAGGCACACTGGTTCCATTAATGGCGAGCTTATACCTGCTTGCCACCATTGCTATTTTATTAATGAATATCACAGCAGTTCCTGAGGCCATTGTATTAGTGGTTCAAAGTGCATTCTCACCTGTTGCTGCGGGTGGTGGTTTTGCTGGTGCAACTATAATGATGGCACTGAGAATGGGTGTTGCCAGGGGTGTTTTTTCTAATGAAGCCGGGCTGGGTAGTGCCCCTATTGCTCATGCAGCTGCAGAAACTGATAGCCCAGTGAAGCAGGGTACTATTGCCATGTTGGGCACGTTCATTGATACCCTGGTCATTTGTACTATGACAGGACTGGTACTTATTATTAGCAGCGCATGGAGCAGTGGAGAAGAGGGTGCTGCCATTACAACATTGGCATTCACTACTGAGCTACCTTTTGGCGATAAAATTGTGTCTATCTGTTTGGCTCTTTTTGCATTTACCACGATTTTGGGCTGGAGTTATTATGGCGAACGCTGTGCCGAATACTTGTTTGGTGTCAGAGTGATTGTGCCATTCCGCCTGCTTTGGGTTGTGGCTGTTTATTTTGGTGCTACAGGACAAATAGGCACTGTTTGGGGTATTGCTGATTTGTTAAATGGTCTAATGGCGATTCCAAACTTAATTGGTTTACTGCTCCTTAGTCCTATTATTTTTAAATTAACCCATGCTTATTTTGGTCAATCCGAATGTCAGAAATAGTAGTTATTGGTTTTTAGTCTATTTTTGGATTAGATTATTCTTTAGGTTAGAAAGTTATTCTTGTAATAAATCATGTGTTTCAGAAAAAAAGGTGGTTTAAAACGTGCCTCTAGGCTTTGGTGACAAACTGGTGATTGCGATTTCATCCCGGGCATTATTTAACCTGGATGATAGCCACAAAATTTTTGAAGAACAGGGATT
>JAJFKD010000127.1 GCA_021773405.1 Porticoccus sp. | reverse complement strand
GGTTTAGTCCGAGCTAGAGAGCGAATCTTAGTCCAAACAGATAACAGTGATATGGGAACAAAAGGCCTTGCTGAGATAATGAATCGTATTAATACCATTAATCAGGATGCTAGTTCTTATTTGAAAAATTTAAAAACACATCCTTCGGTAGACGATAATTGTTCTGACGCGGTTAATCCTGACGTTATTTATCCGGATGTTATTTATATAGACCCTATGTTCCCTGCTCGAGAAAAGTCTGGGAAAGTCAAAAAGGAAATGCAGTTATTCCATCAACTTGTTGGTACAGATGATGACAGCTCAACACTTTTACCTTTGGCATTAGAAGTTGCTCGATACCGTGTGGTAGTGAAGCGTTCTGCCCATGCCCCATTTTTAGCAGAACAAAAACCGGGCTACTCCTTAAAAGGAAAATCTACCCGGTTTGATATCTACCCAATAAAGAAACTGCCTTAATTGAATGGTTGCCTTAGCTTAACAGTTACCATTTGTACCCTACAGAAATAACCCATTCATGGTCTGCGTGTTTTTGTTCGCTGGCAGGTTCACTCACGTGGTCGAAGTCATAACGGACTTCACTAAAAATACCACCGAAAAGCGGTATTTTAATACCTGTGCTGCTTTCCAATTGGTTGTCATCAATGGCATCTACAATCCATAGTAATTCGTGGTGATGAAAAGCGGTTATAGTGCTGTTGGGAATGGGCCAGTCTAATTTAAGTGCCCAGCGGCCAGCAATATCCTTGTCGTTTGAGCCATTTTCTGAATCACTACTTGGGCGTTTTGTTGATAAGTAAGTTGCACCGAGCTGTGCATTGATATGTAGCTCATTGTCCAAAATAAGTTTGTGACCAACACCTGCACCTACCTGATATTGTTCTTCGATAGCACTGAATCGATTTTTTTCATACTTTACTTGGCCATAGGTAAACCAGTGGTCGTTAAAGTCATAATTTAGTTGATAGTCAGCGGTGTATTTCTCGTCTGTAACATCGCCTTCGGACGAATCTGATTCAGCAGCAAGGCCAAGCTCGTGGCGAAATTGTTGTTGTATCCACTGGGCTGAAATAGCCACATCGAGTTCTTCACTGTCGGTATTTCCTGACTTTTGGTTATAGCCGAATTTTACATCGCCTTTAAAGGGTGGTGGTGCAGGCCTTGCTTTAATGGTGACGACTTCATCTAGGGAAAGGTTATCCAGGGTAAGGTCATCCAGGGGAAGCTTGTCCAGAGAAGGGTTGCCCATAGTAAGACTGTTCTTTTCGCCGGTGTCACAGTGCACTGATAATTGTTCTTTCAACTCATCTTTTAGTTCAAACGAGCAATTACTTGTGGCTGTTCCTTTGGTTATAGGAGAGCCTTGGCCATAGCTTTCTGTGCTCAGGGGTAAGATTGTTGAAGAAGAAAATTGTGTTACCTGATCTTTGGGCAGCGTGATATCTCCAAAGATGTTAGAAGACCAAACAATGTTGTCTTTTTGAATAGCTTGCAGTTCACCGTGAATGATATCGCCATTTTTAAGGGTTATTTTTCCTGCTGACACAGCAAGGGATTGAAGGAGGAAGGATAAAAGGGTAAATAACTTGAGTGTCTTAATCATAAATTTAATCACTGTTTGTTTTTAACGTAGTGCACATATAAAGTGTGCTTATAAAAAGATTGTGCATTTAAAGATGATCAGGTTAGAAAAGAGTTCATGAACACTTGTAGATTTGCAGTTTATAGAGATTCAATAAAAGTATGCGTAGGCAGATAAACTGCTTTACTTAGGTTTTACATTTAATCGGCTCTAGTTTTGGGTCTATTGATACGGTTGCTATTTATTTGGTCGATACTGACACATTTTATCTATGGGATACTGCTTTAGATTTAGGCTTGGACCAGTAGTTTTTCGAGCACCCGTTGGTAGATTTTACTCAGGCAATCGATATCTGAAACACTGGCACATTCATCGACTTTATGGATGGTTGCATTCACAGGGCCCAGTTCTACAACTTGGCTGCCATGGGGAGCGATAAACCGACCATCTGATGTCCCGCCAGCTGTGGAGAGTTCGGTTTCAGTACCAGTGATTTCACGGATACTTTCAACAGTTGCCTCAACAAGGGCGCCTTCTGGGGTTAAAAAAGGTAAGCCGCTGAGATTCCAGGTTAATTCAAAATTCAGGCCATGCTTATTTAGGATCGCTTCCGTTCGTGACATAAGCTCATGTTCTGTTAATTCAGTGGAAAAGCGAAAGTTAAATAAAACCTTGGCATCCCCGGGAATAACATTGGTAGCTCCAGTACCACTTTGGATATTGGATATTTGAAAGCTGGTGGCAGGAAAAAAGTCATTACCCTGGTCCCAAACTTCTGTTGATAGTTCGGCTAATGCCGGTGAAACTCTGTGAATAGGATTTTCTGCTAGTTGAGGGTAGGCCACATGCCCCTGAACCCCTTTGACGACAAGCTCTCCACCCAGAGACCCCCTACGTCCATTTTTCACCACGTCCCCAATGGTTGCAGTGCTTGATGGCTCTCCGACGAGACACCATTCTGGGATTTCATTGTGCTCTATCAGCCATTCAACCACCTTCACTGTGCCATTAATGGCCACACCTTCCTCATCGCTGGTGATGAGAAATGCAATTCTTCCATTATGTGTAGGGTGGTCAGACAGAAAATTTTCAACTGCGGTAACCATCGCAGCCAGTGAACCTTTCATATCAGCAGCTCCCCGACCATAGAGCATTCCATCTTCAATGACAGGTTCAAAGGGGGGGTGCTGCCAGCTTTCAGGGTCACCAGTTGGAACCACATCTGTGTGGCCAGCAAAACAGAGTGTTGGGGCTTTTTTAGTAGTTTTATCAGAAGTGGGATTACCTAGAGAACCATCTCTAACAGCCCAAAAGTTTTTAACGTCTACATGGGGGCGGGGGAATATCTGGAAACCTAGGGCTTCAAGGCGTTCAACCATTAATTCTTGGCATCCGGCATCTTCAGGGGTCACTGATACCCGGCGGATAAGCTCACAAGTTAATTCTAATGTTGGAGATAGCGGTGCCATATACTTACGCCCTAATAATTTATACAAAAGCCACGTTTTTAAACGAATAAAATCATAGGGGCGTAAGTTTATCGAGGTATAGGGTGGTTAGCTATAAAAGAGAATAATTAGCCGGATACTTTCTTCTACAGAAACCTCTTACATAAACACTTTTTTATGGGCTACAAATACTCGCTTTTATAGACACGTTTACCTAACTAGATACCTTGGATAGCGTATTACCATCTGTATGATCAAACTCTCTGCCATAAATATCGAGCATAGTGGATTGCGAGTAGGTCAGAGTATCGCCATCAACAACCACTTCGTGTGTGTATGAGGTGGTTTTCGCATTAGCATCCATAAACGGTGTTTGTGCAATTCCCCAATGTTGATCACCCGATTTTGAAGAAACATTCAATTTGATGGTGCCGTTGGTTTGCGAAGCGGTGCCACCGGCAAGAAGGCAGACAGCGCGTGGAATGGTAAGTGATTGAGTGACCTCTTGCTGGTCTGCATCCCAGGTCCAATAGCCTATTTGATCATGGAACACTTCATTATCAGATTTTCTTTGAACAACCTGATGGTAGCGAACGACCCACAGGTGCTGTTTTTTTGCATTGGTAACATCGCCTACGGCTTCGATGGTTAATGTCTCATGGTAGGGAATATGTTCGCTGTTCTCCGGTGTTGGGGCTACGTCAGTACCTTTATTACCTTTCCAAACACCAATAAGGGCGGCTAGTGGTCCAAAATTGTTATCGTTCATAGCAGATCCTTTGAGTCATCATTTGTCTATGGGGTTATATCGAGCTTTGTTCAAACTATCTTTTATCAAGATATAGCTTTTTCAGTTCGTAGTTTTGCTTGTGTCCTAGGTTTGGTAATAATAGTTTAGTAACAATAACCCAACTTTGTGAAGGGATATAATGAATTCATAAAATGACCCCGATAGTTATTTTTAAATACATAAAAAAAGCCCCGTCACTATTTGTGACAGGGCAGCGTAAGGTAGAAAATTTATTAGTATTGGCAGCTATTAGTTAGAAGCATGCAGGGCTTCATTTAGCTCAACCGCAGATTTGTTGGTTAGGCATTCCACGGTACCAGTAATGGAGTTACGTCTAAACAGCAAGTCATCTTTGCTAGCGAGTTCCCGAGCTTTTGTTTTACCAACTGTTTCGCCATGATCATCCAGCAAAGTGACGATAGTACCGGCAGTAATATAGAGGCCGGCTTCTACTGTACAGCGGTCACCGAGAGGGATGCCGAGGCCTGCATTGGCGCCAAGCAAGCATTGACTGCCTACTGTGATAATAATATTCCCACCACCGGACAGTGTGCCCATTGTAGAACTGCCGCCACCTAAGTCAGAACCTGATTTCACAAACACGCCTTGTGAAATACGGCCTTCTACCATACTTGTACTTTCTGTACCGGCGTTAAAGTTAACGAAACCTTCGTGCATGATGGTTGTTCCTTCGCCTATATAAGCACCCAATCGAACTCTGGCTGTATCAGCAATGCGAACACCGACTGGTACAACGTAGTCCACCATTTTGGGGAATTTGTCCACACTGTCGACTGAAAGAGTACGTTTGTTCAAGCGGGCACGTAGTTGGCGTTCAGCCAGTTCATTGATATCGATGGCACCTTCACTGGTCCAGGCGACATTGGGTAGCACCCCGAATAAACCGTTAAGGTTAACATTGTTGGGTTTTACTAGCCGGTGAGATAACAGATGTAGCTTTAGGTAACCTTCGGGCACTGTGGTTGGGTTGTCATCAGTTTCTAAAATACTTGCAACGGCAGGTTTTTCGCTGTGTTTAAACTGATCAGCGATGGAGGAAAGTGTATCTTCACCAGCCTCAGAGAACGCCGTTGCCAGTTTTTCCAAGGCAACTGAATCTAGAGTAAGGGTTTGATTGCCACCGGTATAGCCCAGGTTTTCAGCTAATACGTTTTTAACTGTTTCGCTGGGGGCAAGAAGGGGTTGTGGGTAAAAAACTTCCAGCCATTCACTGTTGTTATTCTGGGTACCAATGCCGAGGCCAAAGCTAAAGAGTGCAGTCATTTTGTGCTCTATCTCCAAATAGGGTGTTGTTAATTACTATTGTTGATTCGTGTAGCTATTATCAATTTAGTCGTTAATAAGTTTTGCTGATAAAAACTTATGTATTAAAAATTTCGTGGTAGTTATCGGCTTTAAAACCGATAGTAATCTCTCCACTCACATCTAGAATAGGACGTTTAATCATCGCAGGATGTTCCAGTAATAGTTCTGATACATTTTCGGCATCAACATTTTCTTGAACGCTAGGGTCTAATTTACGCCAGGTTGTCCCACGCTTATTAAGAACAGTTTCCCAGCCGGCAGCATCAATCCAACGACCTAACATGTCCTGATTCAGGCCATCAGCACGTACATCGTGGAACCGGTGAGTAATTTCATTCTCATCCAGCCATTTACGGGCTTTTTTTACGGTGTCGCAGTTTTTTATACCGTAGAGAGTAATCTCATTCATATTTTTGTCATTATTTAGTGTTAATAGCTTAGTGTTAATAACTTAGAGCCATTAGTTTGGCGGCATATAGGATAGCAAAATTGAGCAGGGCATTCACCGTGCAGTGTTGAAATAGGTAACCCTAATACGTAGGCATAAACGAGTAAGTAATTATAAGAGGCCTCTATGAAAACAATGACTTTAATTCGCCATGCTAAATCCAGCTGGAAAGAGCCAATGCTACAGGATATGGATCGCCCTCTGAATAAGCGTGGGCAAGCAAATGCAGTGATGATGGGCGAGAGATTACGGAGTCATCAGTATATGCCAGAAAAAATATATAGTAGCCCTGCAGTGCGAGCAGTTGAAACAGCTCATTTATTTGAAGAGGCGTTGAAAATAAGGATAAGAGATATTGTTGAATTGGTCCCAGCTATTTATACCTTTAACTACGAAGAGTTGCTGGGTTGGGTTAGGTCGTTAGATCGAGGTGTTAATAACTTTTGTATGGTCTGTCATAACCCGGCCATAACCGATTTATTCAATTTTCTGACACTATCTCATGTTGACAAAATACCTACATGTGGCGTTGCCGTTCTTGAGCTAGATATTACAAATTGGTCTCAATTAGGCGCGGGAAAGGCTTGGGTCAAATTTTACGATTTTCCCAAAAGTGATAAAAAGCCTTCACCACTTGTATAGGTTTTGCTTTATTTACGCTTTTTGGGTTTTAAAGGGCTTTTTTCTACTGGGGTAACAAGTAGTGCAGATGTCACATACCCGTCCATCACACCCTCGTGCGGAACAAAACTCCCGGCCGTAATAAATAATTTGTAAATGAAGTGCATTCCAGGATTCTTTTGGAAACAGCCGTTTAAGGTCTTTTTCAGTTTGAGTCACATTTTTGCCATTGGTCAGGCCCCAGCGTTGGGCTAAACGATGGATGTGTGTATCAACAGGAAAAGCGGGGTGACCAAAGCCTTGAGACATTACGACACTGGCTGTTTTGTGCCCAACACCTGGAAGGGTTTCTAGTGCTGCCATATCTTCAGGCACGGTACCGCCATACCGATCAACCAATATTTTTGATAATGTTGATATGGCCTTGGATTTTTGTGGTGCCAGCCCACAGGGGCGGATTATTTGGTAAATGGTGTCTACTGGAACATGCTGCATATCCTGGGGGTTGTCGGCCTCATTAAATAAAGCAGGTGTCACCTGGTTAACTCTTTCATCAGTACATTGGGCCGAGAGTAATACCGCCACTAATAGGGTATACGGATCCTTGTGACTGAGCGGAATGGGTGGGGCAGGATAAAGCTCATTGAGCTTTTGAAGGATGTAGTCCACTCGCTGTTTTTTTAACATACGGATATACGCTTAAACTGACTAATAAAGTTGGTTGTATTAGATACAATAACAATTTATGAATGAATAAATCGTTTGATTCGTTCTGCAGCTTCTCTGCATTCATCGACTGGTGCGACTAGAGCCATTCTTATTCGGTTTTCTCCAGGGTTTATCCCATCACTCACTCTGCCTAGATAGCGGCCAGGTAGTACAGTAACATTTTGTTTTGCAAATAATTCTCGTGCAAAATCCTCGTCACTACCTTTTGCTGCAGGTAGGGTATTGGACCAGAGGTAAAAGCCAGCTTCTGGCATATCCAGTGGTAGGGTATCGCCGAGTATCTGTTGGAAGATCTGAAATTTTTCCCGATATTTGTCACGGTTTTCTTTTACGTGTTGTTCATCTTTCCAGGCACTGATGCTGGCCAGCTGGGTAGGTACGGGCATGGCACAACCGTGATAGGTGCGATATCGCAGGAATGATTTAAGTAATTCTGCATCTCCAGCAACAAAACCTGAGCGCAGGCCCGGCAGGTTCGAGCGTTTAGATAAGCTATGAAAAACCACACAACGCTGATAACCATGCCGTTCCATTTCTGCGCAGGCTTGTAGTAAGCCAGGGGGTGGGTTTTCTTCATCCTGATAAATTTCTGAATAACATTCATCACTGGCAATAATGAAATTGTGTTTGTCTGCTAGTTGTATCAGTTTTTGTAGTGTCTCAATGCTTAAAACAGCTCCAGTAGGATTACCGGGAGAGCACAAGTAAATAAGTTGGCACTTATTCCAAGTTTCTTTTGAAACGGCATCAAAGTCAGGTGCAAAGCTTGTTTCTACCGTGCAGTTCAAGAAGTAAGGTTGAGCACCAGCTAATAGAGCTGCCCCTTCGTAGATCTGGTAAAACGGATTGGGGCTCAGAACCAGAGCATCTGGTGATTGTTCAATAACTGCTTGAGCAAATGAAAACAGTGCTTCACGAGTGCCATTAACAGGAAGGATTTCGGTTTCAGGGCTTATGTTGTTTAATTTAAAACGTTGCGTTAACCACTCGGAGATACTTTCTCTTAGTTCAGGTAGGCCCTTTGTTAGTGGGTAAACTTCCAAACGATCCAGAGATGAAATGAGTGCTTGCTTAACAAATTCAGGGGCAGGGTGTTTTGGTTCACCAATGGATAGAGCAATGTGCCTAAGTTGTTCAGGAGGTTTGATACCCGACTTTAGTGCATTTAGCTTTTCAAAAGGATAGGGGTGTAATTTTTCTAGATCAGGGTTCATAGCATTTGTTCAGTGTTATCTCTTATTTATTCAGAGTTACTGCCATAGCTTCATTTTTTGAAGGGGCACGCCTTCAGCATCTTCTTTATTGCGTTTATCAAGTCCACGGCAAATAGCATCCCGAAGCTGTTCGCAGAAAATAGGATCGCTTAGTGGTTGATAATCCATGTCGACGAGATGGAATATGTCTTCAACCCGTTCGCCCAGTGTAGAAATTTTTGCACTAAGAAGCCGTAACCTAAAGTGAATAAAAATTCGACCAAGATGCGCCAATAAACCGGGTCGATCAGGTGTGATCACTTCAAGAATAGTTGCACTTTTGTCTATGTCATTGCTGATGTGGGCAATGGTTTTCATAGTGAAGTGTTTAAGGTGGCGAGGTGTTCTTCGTTGTACTTTTAGGGTGTGTTCATTGGGGTTTTTTAGAGCTTCGGAAAGGGTTTCTTTAATACGAGCAAGCATTTTCTCATTGTTTCCAAACGGACGGTCGTTTTCGTCTACTACGTAGAAAGTATCAAAAGTATTTTCCTGGGTATCTCGGTGAAGGCTTGCGTCGAGAATTGTTAACTGTAATTGATCCAATGTAGCCGCTGTAATGGGGAAGACATTATCAAGACCATAAGTATGGATAAATATTTGTGTTGCTACAGGTACTTCTATGCCAGCATCTTTAATAAGAATAACAGGGTCGATTGTGTTTCCCTGAGCAGCAATTGCCTGGGTGTATCGGGCAATATCATCAGCGCTTTCTCTCAGGAAGAATTCGTCATCTAGATTTCCCCAGATTTTTTGAGCTTGCGATTCACTGACCTGATGGTCAGATAGGAGATTGATTGCCGCAGTCTTGGTGTTTCTGACCCAACCATCCCGATTTGCAGGGTTTTCCAGGCCACGTTGTAGAGCGCGCTTTGTTTCTGTGTACAGCTGGCGCATTAAGGAGGCTTTCCAGCTGTTCCAAAGAGATGGGTTTGTTGCCGTAATGTCGGCAACAGTAAGAACTAACAGATAGTCAAGGTGGAGCTGATTGCCTATTAATTTTGCAAACTTATAAATGACATCTGGATCTGAAATGTCAGATCGCTGTGAGGTGCTGGACATCAATAAATGATTTTCAACTAACCAGGATATGAGGTTGGTTTCTTCCTCGGGTAGTCCATGTCGTCTACAAAAGTCTGCGGCATCTACAGCGCCAAGTACGGAATGATCTCCACCACGGCCTTTGCCAACGTCATGATAGAGCCCTGCTATAAAAGCCAGCTGGGGTTTTGGTAGGCTTTTGTACACATGGGAAGAAACAGGGAATTCTTGTGCTACTTCAGGGCGATCAAACAAACGCATATTTTTAATTAACTGTAGCGTGTGAGCATCAACGGGGTAGCGGTGAAAGAGGTCGTGTTGGGTCTGGCCTATGATTTTTCCAAACTCTGGTAAGTAGCGCCCAAGGATGCCATATCGGGTCATGCGCTGAAGTTGGGTGCTCATTTTGTGCGGGCATTTTAGCAGTCGCAAAAAGAGGGTTTTATTCTGTGGTTCATTGCGAAATGCCTCGTCAATGAGCTTGCGGTGCTGCCTGATTTGTCTAATAGTGGTAGCACGTATTCCTTGAATATCTTCGTTTTCACCTAACAGGCAAAATATCTCTAACAGGGCAGATGGGTATTTGGCAAAGATATATTCTCCTACGGTTTCAATGTGCTCATCTCGTACCTGAAAGCGCTCATTAAGTTCGTAGGTTTCCTTTGCTTTATCTTTACGAAGGATGACTTCATCAAGGTATTGGAGCATTACATCATTCAGTTCTCGCATGGAGAGAACGACTTGATAGTAATGTTGCATGAATTGCTCTACACCAAGGCGTTCATCACTATCATGGTAACCAAACATCTGTGCGATTTTTCGCTGGTGGTCAAATTGCAATCTTTCTTCGGGACGCTCGGCAATCAAGTGGAGTCCATAGCGTACTTTCCAAAGGAATGACTCTCCACGCTTAAGTTGCAGATATTCCTCAGGGGTTAGAAAATCATTGCCAACTAACTCTTCTAATGATTCAACATTAAAATGCCGCTTTGCCACCCACGTGATCATCTGGATATCGCGTAAGCCACCAGGTGCTTCTTTAATGTTTGGTTCTAGGTTGTATTCAGTGTTGCCATGTTTATCATGGCGCTCAATTTGCTCATCCCATTTGGCACGAAAGAACGCCTTTGAGGGCCATATTTTTCGTGCGCTGGTTTTTTTTAGCATGGACTGGCGTAACTTATCATCACCAGAAATAGTGCGTGTTTCTATCAGATTGGTAGCAACAGTAATGTCAGCACGGGCTTCATCGACACATTGGGATAGGGAGCGCACACTGTGGCCGATTTTGAGCTGGATATCCCAGAGAAAAGTGAGAAATCCTTCTATTGAGGGTTGATAGCGTTTGGGGTTGCCTCGGCGTATTAGTAGCATGAGGTCAATGTCTGATTCTGGGTGTAGTTCGCCACGTCCATAACCACCAACAGCTAATAGTGCGATACTTTTATCCCATTCAAATTGATTCCAGGCATGGCGAAGAATAAGGTCGATAAAAGCTGAGCGCTCAATCAGTAGATTCCAGGTTTGTTCTCCTTCATGAAATCGGGAATTTAGGTGCGAATTAGCGGCCTCGATTGCATTTTTAAAGACTTTAATTGGATTTTCTGTTTCCAGATCTTTAAGAAAGCGTCGCTCATCAAAGAAGAGTAAGGTTTTGTTTTGAGTCATTAAAAAGATTCTTCATTACGTACAGTAAGAACTTCCACGCCATCGGCAGTGACTGCTAGTGTGTGCTCCCATTGTGCAGATAGTCGGCCATCCCGTGTTTCAACGGTCCAGCCATCTTTTTTTAGTTTGGTTTGATGTTTTCCTGCATTCAACATGGGTTCAATGGTAAAAGTCATCCCTTCTTGAAGTTCAAGCCCTGTGTTAGGGCGCCCAAAATGCAGTACTTGAGGAGCTTGATGGAACTCTGTTCCAATACCATGGCCACAGTAATCTCTAACCACACTGTAATAATTGCTTTCAGCATGTTGTTGGATAGCATGACCGATATCGCCTAATTTGGCACCAGGTTTTACAATTTTGATGGCTTTGTACAGGCTTTCTTGGCTTACTTGTACTAACCGACTGGCATGCTCTGATACATTGCCAATACAAAACATTTTGCTGGTATCGCCAAAAAAACCATCTTTTATCACGGTGATATCAAGGTTGACGATATCGCCACTTTTAAGAATCTTCTTTGTTGATGGAATGCCGTGGCAAACTACGTGATTAGGGGATGCGCAAATAGATTTAGGGAAGCCGTGATAGTTAAGGGGTGCAGGGATGGCTTTTTGTACGTTGACAATATGGTCGTGGCATATCCTGTCTAGCTCGGCAGTACTGATTCCAGCTTCGACATAGGGTTCTATTATCTCAAGAACTTCTGCTGCAAGCCTTCCAGCAACACGCATTTTTTCGAGCTCATCAGCATTTTTGAGATGAACAGCCATAGAGTTATTCCGGGGTGTAAAGTATAAAGCGCGCCATTGTAACGGATTATTGTTATAGATGGTTACTGATGGTGTTGAGTCCTCCTGTTATTTCGGTTGTTTTTTCTTCTAAAAAATTGGGTTTTATGGTATAAAGCGCACCGCTTTGGGCCAATGTGTTCAGAGTGAACTAGAAGTAAATTAAAAATTTATTGAGATCTAACGACACACACATATCGACACACTTGTTCTGGGTGCCCGTATTACGGGTTGATCAGTGGGATATGTGGAGGTTTAACCCTAATAAAGGAAACTATATATGGCTACTGTAAGCATGCGTGACATGTTGCAGGCTGGTGTTCATTTCGGTCACCAGACCCGCTTTTGGAACCCAAAAATGGATAAATTCATTTTTGGCGCTCGTAATAAAATTCATATTCTGAATCTGGAGAATACCGTTCCAGCATTCAATGAGGCACTTGAAATTGTTCGTCAGGTTGCAGCAAATGGCAATAAAGTTCTGTTGGTTGGCACTAAGCGTGCTGCACAGAAAGTCATTGCTGAGCAAGCTGAGCGTTCAGGTATGCCTTTTGTAAGCAACCGCTTGTTAGGCGGCATGTTGACTAACTATAAAACTATTCGTGCTTCTATTCGCCGATACCGTGAACTTGAAACACAAAGTCAGGATGGTACTTTTGAAAAGCTGACTAAGAAAGAGGCGCTTATGCGTACTCGTCTGATGGAAAAGCTTGATCGTTCTATCGGTGGTATTAAAGATATGGGTGGCTTGCCCGATATGCTGTTCGTGATTGATGTTGATCATGAGCGTATTGCTATTCAGGAAGCTAACAAGCTGGGTATCCCCGTTATTGGTATCGTTGATACTAACAGTAACCCTGATGGCGTTGATTATATTATTCCTGGTAATGATGATGCGATTCGTGCCATCAAGCTGTATACCACAGCAATTGCCGATGCCATTTTGGAAGGAAAATCCGAAGGCAGCAATGTCACAAGCAAAGATGAATTTGTTGAAGTGACTGATGCTGAAGTAACTAAAGAAAGCAATAACACAGACGCAGAAGCTGCTGCTGAATAAGTAGCTAATACTGCAGGAATGATATTTAAAGGGGGCTATGCCCCCTTTTTTCCAAGTAAACAGAAAAGAGTGAGAGGAATCGACAGATGGCAGCAATTTCTGCATCTATGGTTAAGGAACTGCGCGAGCGCACTGGCCTCGGCATGATGGAATGTAAAAAAGCTTTGGTTGAAGCTGAAGGCAATATTGATAAAGCCATTGACGACTTGCGTAAATCAAGTGGTATGAAGGCTGCTAAGAAAGCAGGTCGTACAGCAGCTGAAGGCGTTGTGGCGGTTAAAGTGGCTGATGACAATAGCTATGGTGTTATGGTTGAAGTGAACAGCGAAACAGATTTCGTTGCTCGTGATGATGGTTTTCTAGCTTTTGTTAGTCAGGTTGCTGATAAAGCATTCGCTGAAAAGCAAACTGATGCTGCAGTATTGGCTGCCAGTATGGAAGACGCTCGTCAGGCATTGGTTCAGAAAATTGGTGAAAACATCAATGTTCGTCGTGTTGAGCTTGTAGAAGCACCTGTGGTTGCTGCATATGTTCACAGTAACAATCGTATCAGTGTTTTGGCTGCGCTTACGGGTGGCGATGCAGAAGTAGCTAAGGATGTTGCTATGCATGTGGCTGCGGTAAACCCTCAAGTGGTAAAACCAGAAGATATGCCTGAAGACGTTGTGGCAAAAGAAAAAGAAATCTTTGTTGCGCAGGCTCGTGAGAGTGGTAAGCCCGAAGAAATTATTGAGAAAATGATTTCTGGTCGTATCAACAAATTCTTGTCTGAAGCTAGCCTGGTTAACCAACCTTTTGTTAAAGACCCAGAAGTTAAGGTGGGTAAATTGGTGAAAGATGCTGGTGGTGATGTTCAGTCATTCGTCCGATTTGAAGTGGGCGAGGGCATTGAGAAAGAGGAAGTAGATTTTGCTGCGGAAGTAGCAGCCCAAGTCGGCGCAGCAAGCTGATTTGAAAGCGGGGGCCTAGGCCCCCGTTGTTATATGTCCCAGAAAAAATTAGTAAAACGCATGTTTATTCATAAGCGTGGCCAATAAAAAAGTCATGTTTATGGCTCAGAATAAAAAGACCCCGGAGAAATAATATGCCTGCCACTGGTGATAAAAAATACAAGCGCATACTACTCAAATTGAGTGGTGAAGAGTTGATGGGGGAAGAGGGGTTTGGTATTGATCCAAAGGTCCTTGATCGAATGGCTCTTGAAATTGGTCAGCTTGTTGGTATTGGTGTTCAGGTAGGTTTGGTGATTGGTGGTGGCAACCTGTTTCGTGGAGCGGCGTTAAGTGAAGCGGGCATGGAGCGAGTTACTGGTGACCATATGGGCATGTTGGCCACTATGATGAATGGCCTAGCTATGCGTGATGCTCTGGACCGGAACAATATTTCTGCCAGAGTTATGTCAGCCATACCCATGAGTGGTGTAGTTGAGCATTATGATCGCCGTAAAGCTATGCGCCATTTAGACAGGGGCGATGTAGTGATTTTCTCTGCTGGGACAGGAAACCCTTTCTTTACTACTGATTCAGCCGCTTGCTTGAGAGGCATCGAAATTGATGCAGAGCTAGTGTTGAAGGCAACCAAGGTTGATGGTGTCTATTCAGCCGATCCAATGAAAGATCCCAGTGCTACAATGTATTCACATTTGACCTATGACGAGGCCTTGGAGAAAAGGCTCGGTGTTATGGACTTAACGGCAATTTGTCTCTGTCGTGAGCAGGAAATGCCATTGCGAGTATTTCGTATGTCCAAGCCCGGTGCTTTATTAAGTATTGTCGTTGGTGGTGATGAGGGAACTTTGATTGAGGAAAGCTGTGTTGATCGAGGAAAATAACAATGATTAATGAATTAAAACAGGATGCTGGCGAACGTATGGCGAAAAGTGTTGAGGCCTTGTCCCATGCTTTTAACAAAATCCGTACCGGTCGTGCCCACCCGAGCTTATTAGATGGTTTAACAGTCTCTTACTATGGCGTTGATACACCATTGAGTCAGGTGGGAAATGTATCCGTATTGGATGCGCGAACGCTATCAGTCTCTGTCTGGGAAAAGTCGTTGGTGCCAGAGGTGGAAAAAGCGATTATGAAATCAGATTTGGGGTTGAACCCTGCGACATCTGGTGAACTTATTCGTATACCTATGCCTGCACTAACGGAGGAAACTCGTAAAGGCTTTATTAAGCAAGCGAGATCTGAGGCTGAAACGGCACGGATTTCTATACGTAATATTCGCCGGGATGTCTTATCTGATGTTAAAGAGCTTCTCAAGGAAAAAGAAATTACCGAAGATGAAGATCATAAGGCGCAGGATGAAATACAAAAAATCACGGACAAGTACATTAAGCAAGTTGACGAGGCATTAGCTGCCAAAGAAGTCGACTTGATGGAAATTTAGTCCATATTTCAAGGATTGAAATCTTACCCATGAATACGCAATCAAACGTATCATCTGCAGCACATCCATTGCGCCATGTGGCTATTATTATGGATGGCAATAACCGATGGGCAAAGCAACGAGGTCTATCGGGTACTGCAGGTCATGAAGCTGGTGTTGAGCGGGTGCGTGATGTGCTTGATGCCAGTGAGAAGTATGACATTGATGTTTTAACATTATTTGCCTTTAGTAGTGAAAATTGGAATCGCCCTGAGCTAGAAGTTAGGGCTTTGATGTCATTGTTGGCTTCATACCTAAAAAAAGAAGTAAAACAGCTAAAAGAGCGTGGCGTTAGTTTACGAGTCATCGGTCGTCGTGATCATTTTAGTGCACGACTTAACAAGCTGATTGATGATACTGAATCTGCTACTGCCAAAGGTGTTAGAACGCTGGTTTTGGCTATTGATTATGGTGGTCGTTGGGAAATTACAGATGCTGCCAGGGAATTAGCCCGACAGGTTCAGCGTGGAAGAATTCGTCCAGAAGATATTACTGAAGAGAGCATGCAACAGAATATGTGCATGCCTGACCTGCCACCACCAGATCTCTGCATTCGTACGGCTGGAGAGCAAAGAATCAGTAATTTTTTACTATGGCATATGGCCTATACTGAGTTTTATTTTGCCGATTGTTACTGGCCAGATTTTGATGGTGCTGCTTTTGATATGGCCATTCGTAACTACCAGCAGCGCCAACGCAGATTTGGTACTCGTGATGAGTTGTTGAAAGGCTCGAGTGCAGATGCAGGAATAAAGCGTGCTTAAACAACGTGTGGTTACTGCCATTGTTATTGCGGTAGTTTTCTTTTCCGCCTTGTTTTTTTCAAGCCCTTACAGCTTTTCGCTCATGACCGCAGTGGTTGTTGTGTATGCTGCTTGGGAATGGTCGAATCTTGCTGGTTTTTCTCGTAAGTTAATACGGTTATTTTATGCTTTGAGTTTAGCGGTATTACTCATAGTTTCCGGTTACGTACTTGGTCTGTCTGATTCCAGTACATTAGATCTAGCTGTTGGTAAGACTTTAATGTCATGGTTGGTACCATGGTGGGCAATTGCATTGCTTTGGGTGCAGGGTTATCCCAGTAGCGCACTTCTTTGGGGGAGCAGCTGGGCAAGAGCGTTGATAGGCTATTTAGTGATAGTGCCAGCCTGGCTGGCAATGGTGATATTGATTCATGCTAATCAGGGTGAATGGCTGATCATGATCGTTGTTTTGATTGTGGCTTTTGCCGATATTGGTGCTTACTTTTCTGGGCGAGCATTTGGTAAGCACAAGTTGGCCATTAACGTTAGCCCAAAAAAGACTTGGGAAGGGTTAGTTGGTGGTGTGGTAGCAAATTTGATTTTTGTCGCTGTGTTGCTGGTAGCGTTGAATGTTGATCATTGGCCTATGTTGTTGGGTCTAGTTATGATCACTGTACTGGCTTCGGTATTAGGTGACTTATTGGAGAGCATGGTCAAACGACACCGTGGCATAAAGGATAGTGGTAATATTTTGCCTGGCCATGGTGGTATTCTGGATCGATTAGATAGCCTGACAGCAGCATTGCCCGTATTTACATTGGTGTACCTTTTCAGTGGGTTTCAGCTATAAAAACTGGCAGGTATAGGCTGTTAGCAGTTTTAGGTAATTAGTAGTATCAAAAAAGATAGCGTTAAAACTATTTAGAAAGATAAAAATTATAATTTTTCATATTGAATTTTTGGCAGTAGTTTAGGTTATGCAGACACTTACAATTCTTGGTGCAACAGGTTCTATTGGTATAAGCACCCTAGATGTTGCCGCTCGTCACCCAGATCGTTTTGCCATTTTCGCTCTTAGCTGTCACTCAAAAATAGTCGACCTTGCAGAACAGTGTCGTAAATTTAAACCACTTTATGCCGTTGTTTCTGATTCATCTAAGGTTGATGAATTAAAAAAATTATTAGAGCTTGATTGTCCTGATACTGAAGTTTTGTCAGGTGTCGACGGATTATCTTTTGTTGCCACTGCACCTCAAGTCGATACTGTTATGGCGGCTATAGTTGGAGCAGCTGGATTATTGCCAACATTGGAAGCAGCAAATGCCGGGAAGCGAGTTCTACTGGCAAACAAAGAATCTTTGGTAATGGCCGGCCCGTTGTTCATGAATGCTGTGAAGACAGGGGGGGCGACCTTATTGCCCATTGATAGCGAGCATAATGCAATTTTTCAGTGCTTGCCGCCAGATTATGGAAATGAAAAGCGCGGTGGCGTACGAAAAATACTGCTGACTGCATCAGGGGGCCCCTTTAGAACCTTAGACTTGGATGCACTCCCTGGGATGACGCCTGAGCAAGCCTGTGCCCACCCTAACTGGGACATGGGGAGGAAAATATCTGTAGATTCTGCAACGATGATGAACAAGGGGCTTGAGCTCATAGAAGCTTGTTGGTTATTTGATGTTTCCCCGGATGAGGTAGAGGTGATCATTCATCCTCAAAGTATCATTCATTCGATGGTGGAATACGTAGATGGTTCTGTCTTGGCGCAATTGGGTAATCCTGATATGCGTACCCCAATTGCCCATGCGATGGCTTGGCCTGAGCGAATTGATTCTGGTGTGAGCAGCCTTGACATTATTTCAGCAGCACAACTAGATTTTGAGGCCCCAGATCTGGAGCGTTTCCCATGTTTGGCTTTGGCCATGAAAGCCGCGCAAATGGGTGGCAGTGCCCCGACAGTACTTAATGCAGCGAATGAGGTTGCGGTTGATGCCTTTTTAAGTGGTCAAATAGGTTTTACACAAATAGCAGAAATTGTGTCGGCGGTGTTAAATCAGGCTGAGAACACTGAACCGTCGACCCTTGAAGCTGTCCAACTGTGCGACCAGCAGGCGCGTGAGCAGGCTCGGGAGCTGATTCCAGCGATAGCTTAAGCCTGGATCAGGAAGATTGTTTAGGGTGCTTTTTTAGAAATACTGATTAGTAATGCTTTTTAGGAGCACTAGTGGAATTATTACAGACAATTTTTTATACATTAGTGGCCTTGGGAGTGCTGGTCACTATCCACGAATTTGGCCACTTTTGGGTGGCGCGTCGTTGTGGCATTAAAGTCTTACGTTTTTCTGTAGGGTTTGGGACTCCACTATTGCGCTGGAAAGATAAAAAGCAGACAGAATTCGTCGTTTCAGCATTACCACTCGGTGGCTACGTTAAAATGGTTGATGAGCGTGAGGGTAATGTTGCAGAAGAAGACCTTCCTTATGCTTTTACTCAAAAAACTGTCTGGCAGCGCATGGCTGTGGTAGCTGCCGGGCCGTTGGCAAATTTTGTTCTCGCTATTATTTTATACTGGGTTATTTTTCTTCAAGGTGTCACAGGTATTGTTCCTATTATTGAATCTTTTGATCCGGGTTCAGTGGCAGAAAAGGCAGGTTTAAAATCTGGACAGACCATTGTTGCTGTAGATGGAAATCCAACGCCGACTTGGCAAGTACTCAATGAGCAGTTGGTACGGCGTATAGGCGAATCTGGCCCTATATTTTTTAGTGTCAAAGAGCCTGGCGATTCTTCTGTTTATGAATATCAAGGCCAGTTGAAAGATTGGCTTTCAGATACTGATCAGCCAGATCCCATTGGCGGTATTGGCCTAGTGCTACAAACGCCTAAAATTCTCCCTGTGGCAAATGAAGTGGTTGAGGGTGACCCTGCAGAAGTAGCTGGTTTAACGTCGGGTGATGTGATCACAACAGCCGATGGAATTTCTATGCCTGATTGGACTGCGTGGGTAGAGTACGTCCGGGCTAGGCCGAATGAAGTGATCAATATCGAATATGAACGGAATGGTGTGATCTTCGATACCACGATTAGGCCAAAGCAAATTGTGGAGAGTGATGGCTCTAGAGTAGGACAGGTGGGAATGACGGTAAAAATCCCTGAGTGGCCGGAACATATGATTCATGAGGTTGAGTACAGCCTTTTGGGTGCTGCGACTCAAGCGGTAAATCAGACTTGGAATACCTCTGTTTTGATTCTGGATTCAGTTAAAAAGATGCTGGTAGGATTGATTTCAGCAAAACACTTGAGTGGACCCATTACCATTGCTAAAGTGGCGGGCGCATCAGCTCAGTACGGGTTGACTGCATACCTTGGTTTTCTGGCATTCCTGAGTGTCAGTCTGGGTATTTTAAATTTGCTACCAATTCCCGTTTTGGATGGTGGCCATTTGATGTATTACATCGTTGAGGTGATAAAAGGTTCTCCTGTCTCTGAGAATATTCAGATGATAGGGTTCCGAATAGGGATGTTCTTTATCATTGGATTGATGTTACTGGCTTTATACAATGATGTGATGCGGCTGTAGTCCCTATTGATGATTTGGAATTAATGGATTTTCCATCAAAAAAAGCTTCACTCGTAACAAAATAAATCAAGAGAAAACTGATTTCTAATGAGACACTTATATCTACTACTGTGCCTAGTACTACTTTCTATAGCTGTTAGAGCGGAAGTGTTTCAGGTTGAGGACATCAGGATTGATGGCTTGCAAAGGGTTTCTTCTGGAACAGTATTTGCGGCTATGCCTTTAAGCGTTGGTGATTTGATAGATGCTGATACTATTCGCCGCACCACCCGAACACTATTTCGTACAGGCTATTTTGACAATATCAGTATTTCCAGAGATGGCGGTGTATTAATTATTGATGTTGTGGAGAGACCAGCCATTGCTGAAATTACCATTGAAGGTAATACCGCGATTCCTACTGAAGATTTGATTAAGTCTCTCAGGGATAATGGTTTAGCAGAAGGCCAAATTTTCCGTCAGGCTGTTCTTGAAGGAATGAGCCGGGAGTTAGAACGCCAGTATGTGGGACAAGGTCGATATGGTGCAAATATATCGACAGAGGTAGAAGAACTGCCCCGTAATCGTGTATTGGTTAATATTAAAGTAGATGAGGGCGATGTAGCTGCTATTTCTCATATCAATATAGTGGGCAATAAAGCTTTTGACGAAGATACATTAACCTCGCAATTTGAGTTAAAAACTACAGGTTTATTATCTTTCTATACCAATGATGACAAATATGCGAGAGAGAAGCTGTCTGGTGATCTTGAAAGACTTGAGTCATGGTATTTGAATCGGGGTTACCTGAAGTTTTCTGTGGATTCGACACAAGTATCTATTAGTCCAGACCGAGAGTCTGTGTTTGTAACGGTTAATATCACGGAAGGAGAAGTTTTTACTGTTAGTGATATTGAACTTGCCGGTGACCCCATTATTTCAGAAAGTGAAATACGCAGTTTGATTATTCAAAAGGAAGACGAAACATTCTCACAGGTATCTATGACCCGTAGTTCAGAGTTAATCGCTCAGCGTTTGGGTAATGAAGGCTACACTTTTGCTGAAGTAAAAGGTGTTCCTGAGATTAGTGAAGAAGATCAAACTACTAAAATAGTCTTTTTTATTGATCCTGGTAATCGTGCTTACGTGAGACGGATTGAATTTCGTGGTAATACAAAAACTATGGATGAAGTTCTGCGCCGGGAAATGCGTCAGATGGAAGGTGCTTCGGCTTCTAGTTCAAAAATCGAATATTCCAAAATACGTTTGGAACGTACAGGTTTCTTTAAAGAGGTTGAACTAGAAACCAGGCCTGTTCCTGGTGTTAATGATCAGGTCGATGTGATTTATTCAGTTGAAGAGCAGCCTTCAGGTAGTGTAGGCGCAAGTTTTGGTTTGGCCCAAACTTATGGGGTCGTATTAGGTGCTAATATCTCTGAAAGTAATTTTCTTGGCACAGGTAATAGGCTGTCTCTTGGGTTAAATCAAAGTGGCTTTCAAACTAATTTATCTTTGAACTACACAAATCCTTATTTTACAAAAGATGGTGTTAGTGCAGGCTTTGGTGTCTACGTAAAGAAGTTGGATTATGATGAGGCTAATGTTTCAAATTACACCACGGAAAGTTTCGGTGCTTCTACTACCTTTGCTTATCCCATTTCAGAAATAGAGCGTATTGGTTTTGGGATGGGTTTTGAAAATTTAAAAATTGATCAAGGAACTTTTGGAACGACATTAATCGACGAGTTTCTTGATGATAATGGTGATAATTTCAACATCCTGACGGCCAATTTGAGCTGGCAGACATCAACTCTTAACCGCGGGACCCTAGCAAATCGCGGTTCTTCTCAACGGTTAGGTGCTGAACTAACAATTCCTGTGGGTGACCTGCATTATTATAAATTGGTTTATGATGCTCAACGTTTTCAACCATTGACCAAAAGTTTAACCATGCGTTTCCATACCAAGTTGGGCTATGGTGATGGTTATGGTTCAACGAGTACTCTGCCATTCTTTAAAAACTTTTACTCGGGTGGTTTTGGATCAGTACGTGGATTTGAGAAAAATTCTTTAGGCCCAAGAGATATCACAACATCTAATGATCCCAACTTTACAGTTGACGAGGATCCTGACCCATTTGGGGGGAATGTTGTTGTAGAAGGAACGGTAGAATTAATGTTTCCAGTACCCTTTATGAAGGATCAGCGTAGTGTTCAGGCCGTTATGTTTGTTGATGCTGGTAATGTTTTTGATACAGACTGCGGTAATGTTGACGAAGACCTTTGTTCTGAGCCTGATTTAGGAGAATTGCGATACTCCTTTGGTTTTGGTGGTACTTGGATTAGTAGTTTCGGACCGATTACCGTTAGTATTGCTAAGCCATTAAATGCCGGTGATGAAGATGATGAAGAGGTGTTTCAGTTTTCAATGGGGCAGACTTTTTAACACAGGACCTTTTAATTATGAGCAAAATTATTACACAAGCTAGATCTTCAACTTGAGGTACTAGCGTATTTATTAAAAGCAACCGTAGCAAAAACACAGTTAAATTGAATCAATGGAGAATTTAGAGTGCGCATAGCAAAGACATTATTGGTTACTTTGGTCACATTATTTGCCGTAACAGTAGCCGCTGAAGAAGGTAAAATTGCTGTAGTCGATTTTGGTAAAGCAATTTTTGGTTCAGAAGTAGCAAAAACACGCTTAAAGCAAGTACAAGGTGAATCAGACTATGCAGCGCTTCAAGCCAAGTATGAAAATACTGTGGCTGATATGAAAGCGCTTCAAAAAGAAGTAGAAAGCAAAAGTCTGACGTGGTCTGCTGAGCAAACTGGGGAAGCCCAGAAAAAGATGGAATTCCTACGTGCTGATCTAGAGTTAACCACAAGAAAAGTACAGGCGGAACAAAAAGCACTACAAAGTAGTATTGTTCAAGAATTACGTCCTAAAGCTGGTGAAGCGCTACAAGAGTTAATCAAGGAGGAAGGCATTGTGTTGCTAATTAATGCAGAGGCTGTTGTGACTGTTGCTGTTGAATTGGATTTGACCAGTAAGCTAACAGATCGTCTTAATCAAAAGACTAAATAAATTAAGAGTCGGTTTACCAAATATGCCTAGTTATACTCTCCATGACATTGCCAAACATATTGGTGCGAATGTACATGGAGAGGGAGCTGCTGAAATCGTTGGCTTGAATACATTGCAGGATGCAGGCTCTAAAGAGCTTTCCTTCCTAGCCAATCCTTCGTACCGTAATTTTCTTATTGATACCAAGGCTGGGGCAGTTATTGTTACAGCAGACGACCTTGAAGGTTATCAAGGTAATGCTTTGGTGATGGATAACCCATACCTCGGCTATGCCCTTGCTTCTTCTTTGTTTGACTGTGCACCGGTTTCCAAACCGGGTGTTCATCCAAGTGCAGTTGTAGCAGATACAGCATCTATTGCTAAGACCGCAAGCATTGGCCCTAACGTCGTTGTTAATGACAATGTGGTTGTTGGAGAGCATTCAATCATTGGTGCTGGAGTATTTGTCGGTGATAACAGTATTCTAGGTGAACATTGTCGTATCTTGGCTAATGTAAGTATCTACCATGGCGTGTCTATTGGTAATCATGTAACCGTTCATAGCAATACAACTATTGGCGCAGATGGGTTTGGGTTTGCCCATCATGAGGGTCATTGGAAAAAAATTTACCAATTAGGCGGTGTTGTAATCGGTGATCGCGTTGAAATTGGTGCCTGTACAACCATAGACCGCGGTGCATTAGGTGATACGGTGATAGAAGATGGGGTTATCCTCGATAATCATGTTCAAATTGCCCATAATGTTCGCGTAGGAGAAAATACTGCAATGGCCGGATGTTCTGGTATATCCGGTAGCACAGTTGTTGGTAAAAACTGTATTTTTGGTGGTCAGTCTGGTGTGGTTGGCCACGTGACAATTTGCGATGGTGTTCAACTAACAGGTGGGACTATCGTTACAAAGTCATTAGATAAGCCTGGGTCATATTCTTCGGGAACAGCATTCAGTACTTCCCGAGAATGGCGTAAAAATGCAGTTCGCTTTAATCAATTGGATGATTTGGCACAACGAATCAAACAGCTTGAAAAGAAATTATAATTACACTTGCTTAAAAATAAGAATTACATAGCTTAACTGCAACTTTGCTGAGTCTCGAGAAAAATTAATGGATATTAATGATATTAAAGAACGGCTACCCCATCGCTACCCGTTTTTATTAGTGGATCGTGTTGTAGAAATGGAGCCAGGTGAAAGAGTCCTAGCCTATAAAAATATTACGGCTAATGAAGAAGTCTTTAATGGCCATTTTCCAAACACGCCTATTTTTCCAGGCGTAATGATTATTGAAGCGATGGCTCAGGCTGCAGGTGTTTTGGGTTTTGTGACAGCAGACAAATATGCTGACGATGATGTGTTATATCTCTTTGCGGGGGTTGATGGTGTTCGTTTTAAGCGTCAGGTCGTGCCTGGAGATCAATTGATGCTGGAAGCAAAAGTTGATTCTGTAAAACGAACCATATGGCGTTTTAAGTGCCGAGCAACTGTTGATGGTGAGTTAGCATGCGAGGCCACCATTCTTTGCGCACTTAAGTCGGTTTAGTTTTATGTCGTTGATAGATCCAAGAGCAATAATTGACCCTTCTGCAGAGCTGGAAGAGGGCGTTGAAATTGGCCCATGGACGATGATTGGCCCCAATGTAAAAATTGGTTCTGGCACAGTGATTAATTCACATGTTGTGGTTAAGGGGCCAACGACTATTGGTAAAAATAATCGTATCTTTCAGTTCTCCACCATTGGTGAAGATACCCCTGATATGAAATATGATGGTGAACCTACTCGGTTGGAAATTGGTGATAATAATATTTTCAGAGAGGGTGTTACGGTTCACCGAGGTACAGTGCAGGATCGAGGTCTAACTTCCATTGGTAGTGATAATTTGATGATGGCCTACGTACATATTGGTCACGACTGTACCGTAGGAAGTAATTGTATCCTTGTAAATAATGCCTCCCTTGCCGGTCATGTAACACTGGGTGACTGGTCCATTCTTTCCGGTTATGTGTTGGTTCATCAGTTTGTCTCTATTGGCTCTCATACCTTGATCGGCCCTGCAGCGTTCTTGCCGCAAGATGTCCCTGCCTATGTCATGGCTTTTGGTTCACCTGCTGAACCAAAAACTATTAATTCCGAAGGTTTAAGGCGAAGAGGTTTTGCCAAAGAGGCTATTTCTGCCATTAAACAAGGGTACAAAATACTCTACCGTCAGGGGCTTTCCCTTGATGATGCATTAGAAAAACTGGATGCTCTAACGTTAGAACACCCTGAAGTACAACCATTGGTGGATTCCGTTAGAGCCTCATCTCGCGGCATCATTCGTTAAGCAATAATGCCTCAGCCCATTAAGATTGGTTTGGTTGCCGGAGAATCCTCAGGTGATCAGCTGGGTGCTGGGTTAATCCGGTCATTAAAAGCTCATTACCCCGATGCCAGTTTTTCTGGTATGGGCGGTGAAAAAATGTTGGCTGAGGGCTTTGAAACTTTGTTTCCCATTGACCGTCTTTCTGTGATGGGATTTGTTGAGCCACTCAAACGACTTCCTGAGCTTTTAAAAATTCGTAGAACATTGCTAAATCATTTTGTTAAAAATCAATTTGATTTGGTTGTAGGAATAGACTCGCCAGATTTTAATTTGGGACTGGAATTAAAACTACGGAAGAAAGGTATTAAAACTGCTCATTACGTCAGTCCATCGGTTTGGGCATGGCGGCAGGGCCGGGTAAAAAAGATATCTCAAGCCGTCGACTTGATGTTGACCCTGCTGCCTTTTGAGGAAGCTTTTTATCAGCAGCATAACGTGCCCGTTGTCTGTGTTGGTCATCCGTTAGCTGAAGAGCTTAGTTTGGAAACTAATACTGTCGAAGCTCGCCAGCAGCTAGACCTTACTGATGCACCAGTGTTGACAGTGATGCCTGGCAGCCGAGCAGGAGAAGTTGACACACTGGGTAAGCTCTTTCTCGATGTGGCAGAGCAATGCCAGAATAAGATACCTGGGTTACAGTTGGTGATACCTGCTGCTAGCCCTGAACGGCGTGAACAACTTTCCCTTATCCTTAAAGAATACCCATCGTTGCCCATTACATTATTGGATGGTCAGTCACTTACTGCCATGTCAGCTGCTGATGTTGTGCTGCTATCATCGGGTACCTCAGCATTAGAAGCCATGCTGTTAAAAAAGCCCATGGTAGTCAGCTACCGTATGGGCAAATATACCTATAAGCTGTTATCAAAAATGGTTAAGGTAACTTACGTATCACTACCAAATTTACTGGCTGACGAAATGCTTGTTCCTGAATTATTGCAGGATGATGCAACCGTGGAAAACCTAAGAGTAGCGGTGTTGAATTTATTTCAACAGCCCGGTCATGTAGCGGAGCTAAAACAACGTTTTACCTCAATACACAAGTCTCTACAGTATGGTGGTAATGAGACTGCGGCCAAGGCATTAGTTCAATTAATTGATAAGAATTAGTGGCTATAACATGAGGGTAAGCCATGAGTAAGCCTGAAAAACACACTTTCAAATTGAATTACAGCGGTAATTTGCTTGCGGGTGTAGATGAGGTTGGACGAGGTCCTTTAGCTGGAGATGTAGTTACGGCTGCAGTGATTCTTGATGCTAACCAACCTATAGATGGCCTTGCGGATTCTAAAAAACTGACCGATAAACGACGCCAGCAACTTGCCCTTGAAATAAAAGAAAAAGCACTGTGCTGGTATATAGCGCGATCTAGTGTGGAAGAAATTGACCGTTACAATATTCTTCAGGCAACCATGATGGCTATGGTACGTGCAGTTGATGGTTTGAGCATAAGCCCTGAATATGTAGCGGTAGATGGCAATCGTATGCCGCCATGGAATTATAATGCTGAAACTATTGTGAAGGGTGATGACAAAGTACCCGAGATTAGTGCTGCATCAATTCTGGCCAAAGTGTGTCGGGATGATGAAATGGTTGCCTTTGATGGGCAGTATCCAGGCTATGGTTTTGCTGGGCACAAAGGTTATGGTACCAAACAGCATATGCAGGCAATTGAACAGTTGGGGCCTAGCCCCATACATCGGCAGACCTTTGAACCGGTAAAAAGTAGGTTGGCGGCAACACAATTATCGCTAACTACTTGAACTTAAAAGTTATTTAAATTATCGAAAGCTACTTAAATCTAATAAAAATGCAATATTAGTCTGACTTGGTCAGTACTTGGCCATTCAGTACTTGAGTATAGTATTACAGAGGTAAGGCCCCAAAATAATATGGCGTTTGTTCACCTACGGTTACATAGCGAATATTCATTAGTCGATGGCTTGGTTCGGATAAAGCCATTGGTCAAATCCGTGGCCGATATGGGTATGCCAGCTGTTGCCCTTACAGATGTAACAAATCTCTTTAGTTTGGTGAAGTTTTATAAAGCGGCACAGGGAGCAGGACTAAAGCCTATTTGTGGTGCTGATTTCCAAGTGCAAAGCCAAATCACTGATGGTGCGCCTTACTGGGTTACATTATTAGTAACGAACCAAACGGGCTACCACAACCTCACCCAACTTATTTCTCGTGCCTACCAAGAGGGGCAAATACAAGGTAAACCCTTTTTACAAAGACAGTGGGTCAATGAATTATCGGAAGGCTTAATAGTACTTTGTGGTCGTCAAAGTGATGTGGGGCAGTTGTTGGTTTCAGGCAAGCCAGAATTAGCGGCTGATCTCTTGACGGAATGGTCACAATATTTTGCTAACCATTTTTATTTTGAACTGACTCGAACAGGGCGTGCCGGAGAAGAAGACTTTATTCATGCCGCAGTAAAGCTGGCTACCTTATCAGATTGCCCAGTTGTTGCGACCAACGATGTACGGTTTCTTGATGCAGAACAATTTGAAGCCCATGAGGCTAGGGTTTGCATTGGAGAAGGGAGAGTGCTGGATGATCCCCGCCGGGAGCGGCGCTACAGTGAGCAGCAGTATTTACGTTCCCCTGCTGAAATGGCCGAGCTGTTCAGTGATATTCCAGAGGCACTGGAAAATACCGTAGAAATAGCACGGCGTTGTAACCTGGATCTAAAACTGGGCGAATACTTTCTTCCTGAATACCCGATTCCTGAGGGAATGACCACCGACAGTTTTTTTGAAAAGTTGTCCTATGAGGGACTGGAAGAGCGGCTGGTAATCATTCTCAATAAGTCAGCCGCGGACTATTCTGAGCAGAAACAAGTTTATCTGGACCGCCTACGATTTGAGCTGGATATTATTATCCAAATGGGTTTCCCCGGCTACTTCCTGATCGTGATGGATTTTATCCGTTGGGCAAAAGAAAACGATATTCCTGTGGGGCCTGGTCGTGGTTCTGGTGCGGGGTCTGTAGTGGCCTATGCTTTGAAAATTACAGATCTAGATCCACTTGAATACGATTTGCTGTTTGAGCGCTTCCTGAACCCTGAACGTGTCTCCATGCCTGATTTCGATATCGATTTTTGTATGGATAACCGGGATAGGGTGATTGCCTACGTGGCCGATCGTTATGGTCGTGATGCGGTCTCCCAGATTATTACCTTTGGTACCATGGCGGCCAAGGCGGTGGTGCGTGATGTCGCCCGGGTGCAAGGGAAGTCCTATGGGTTGGCCGATAAATTGTCGAAGATGATTCCCCCAGATATCGGCATGACGCTTGAGAAGGCTGTGGGGCAGGAGGAGGCGCTAAAAGAGTTTTTAGATAACGACGAAGAGGCTCAGGAAATTTGGGGTATGGCCCTTCAGTTAGAGGGTATAACCCGTAATGTAGGGAAACACGCAGGTGGTGTAGTGATTGCACCTACTAAGCTCACAGATTTTTCACCTTTGTACTGTGATGAAGTGGGTGAGGGCCTAGTTACCCAGTTTGATAAAGATGATGTGGAACAGGCCGGCCTAGTGAAGTTTGATTTCCTGGGGCTGCGGACACTCACCATTATCGATTGGGCCGTAAAAATGGTGAATCAACGGCGACAGCGTGCCGCTGAAGAGCCTATGACCATAGAAGAGATTCCTCTAGATGACCTGGCCACCTATGGCTTAATGCAGCGAGCGGAAACTACAGCAGTTTTCCAGCTTGAATCCAGAGGAATGAAAGACCTGATTAAGCGGGTTGAGCCCAGTTGTTTTGAGGACATTGTAGCTTTGGTGGCACTGTTCCGTCCGGGGCCATTACAGTCGGGTATGGTTGATGATTTTATCAACCGTAAACATGGCCGAGCGGAAGTAGCGTATCCCGATGCGAAGTTTCAGCATGAAACCCTAAAGCCGGTACTTGAGCCAACCTATGGCGTTATTGTTTATCAGGAACAGGTGATGCAAATCGCCCAGGTTCTTGCTGGCTATACCCTGGGCGGTGCCGATATGTTGCGTCGTGCAATGGGTAAGAAAAAGCCCGAAGAAATGGCCAAACAGCGGGAAATCTTCCAAGATGGTGCTAAGAGCCAGGGAGTTGATCCTGAGCTGGCCATCAAAATTTTTGACTTGGTAGAAAAGTTTGCCGGCTATGGCTTTAACAAATCCCACTCTGCAGCCTATGCACTGCTCGCCTATCAAACAGCTTGGTTAAAGGCACATTATCCTGCTGAGTTTATGGCTGCTGTATTGTCGGCAGATATGCAAAACACCGACAAGGTTGTGACACTTATCGATGAGTGTAATGCGCTGAATTTGCCGTTATTGCCACCCGATGTAAATCGTGGAGAGTTCTCTTTTACGGTTTCTGAGCAAGGTGAAGTGATCTATGGTCTCGGTGCTATTAAGGGCCTGGGCGAAGGGCCGGTAGAGGGCATTATCGTAGCCCGGAAAGAGGGTGGCGACTTTAAGGATCTATTTGATTTCTGTGCTCGAGTAGATGGCCGTAAGGTTAATAAGCGGGCTTTGGAAGCACTGATTCGTTCTGGTGCTTTAGATAATATTGGACCAGAGGGTGAAATTGGATACCGCCGTGCAGTGATGCTTGCGGCTATGGAAGAAGCGGTAAAAATGGCAGAACAGCATGCCCAGAATACCAAGAGCGGCATGACAGATTTGTTTGGTGCAACACCCCAGGAAAGCGCACCTGAAATTGGTTACCAAAGCTTTCAAGGTGTGCGCTGTGGAACCTCTAAAGAACGATTAAATGGCGAAAAAGATACGCTAGGCTTGTATCTTACTGGTCACCCTATTGACGAATATAGAGAAGAACTTACTCATTTTGTCGGGCACCGAATTATTGATCTAAAGCCAGATAAAAATAAACAACTTGTGGCCGGTTTAGTCATTGGCTTACGTGTGATAAAAACTCGTCGTGGTGACAATATGGCCATTGTTACCTTGGATGATAAAAGTGGTCGAATAGAAGTAGCGATTTTTGCAGATGCATTTAAGGAATACCGGGACAAAATTGTTAAAGATGCCTTGTTAGTAGTAGAAGGGCAGATTTCAGAAGATGACTATACTGGTGGCCTAAAAATGCGGGCAGACCAGGTGAAAAACCTCTATGAGGCAAGGGTTAATTATCTTAAAGGTATTACTATAGAGGCAGGCGAAGAAAGCTTCAGTGGCTCTGGTATTGAACATTTTTCAGATATTATGGCGCCATATCAACAGGGAAGCTGTCCTGTTCGAGTACGCTATAGCAATGGCAACGCCCTTGGGGAAATCGCCTTGGGTGAAGAGTGGCTAATGGCCCCTGAGGATGACTTGCTCCATAAGCTAAGGGAAAAGTTTGGTACGGATTGCGTGCATTTAAGATTTTAAGACCATAGCTTTCTGGCTATCAATTATTTTGTTCTCTCAGTACAATTAGTCACCAGTTAGTACATAGCAAAAAATATTTACCAACGGCTATAATTAGTTTTTAACTGGTTATCTAACCTGAGCTATACCACAGACATACACTACGGATAGAAAGGCATTATGAACCTGAATTACCTGGATTTTGAACAACCCATTGCGGAGCTGGAAGCTAAAATTGAAGAGCTACAGTTGGTGGGTAACGACAATGAACTCAATATTACTGACGAAGTTGCCAAACTCCGGGATAAGAGCCATAAGCTGACCGAAAAAATCTATTCAGATCTCAGCGCCTGGCAGATTGTGCAAGTGGCAAGACATCCGCAGCGCCCTTATGCCATAGACTATATCAACCGAATTTTTACCGATTTTGATGAGCTTCACGGCGATCGTCATTTTGGTGATGATAAAGCGATTGTAGGTGGTGTAGCCCGTCTAGATGGCAAACCTGTCATGGTTATCGGTGAAGAAAAAGGCCGTGGGGTAAATGAAAAAGTTTACCGCAATTTTGGTATGCCTAAACCTGAGGGTTACCGCAAAGCAATGCGCCTGATGGAAATGGCCGAGCGTTTTAAAATGCCGGTGCTGACACTTATCGACACACCCGGGGCGTATCCTGGCATTGATTCCGAAGAGCGGGGCATCAGTGAAGCTATTGCTCAAAATTTAGCGGTAATGTCTCGCCTGAAAACACCGATGATTTGTACCGTGATTGGTGAGGGCAGTTCTGGTGGCGCTTTGGCAATTGGTGTAGGCGATTACCTCAATATGTTGCAGTATTCCACGTACTTCGTTATCTCGCCAGAAGGCTGTGCCAATATTATTTGGAAGACATCAGAGAAAGCACCTGATGCGGCTGAAGCCATGGGGGTAACTTCTGCAATACTTCAGGATCTAGGCATTGTAGATGAAACGATCCCTGAGCCATTGGGTGGTGCACATCGTGATATCGAAACCATGGCGGAAACACTGAAGCAGCGATTAATCGTTCAGGTAGATGACCTTCAGCAGAAGCCACTTGATGAACTATTAGAAAACCGTTATCAACGTTTGATGAGTTACGGTAATTCTTGATTTTTTTAGGTTTTCTATAAGCTAGTCGTGCACAGAAAGCACAACCAAGGTTCCAACCTCAACATCTTTTAACTTGATTGGTAGCCGCAAAGGCGTTTTTAGCCACTCTGGTGTGATGGAGGCTATGGATTCTGCCGATGAAGGTGCATCAAGATCCAATGCAGGTACACGGCATTGTGGGGTGATTAATAAGTCTGCCCCTAGCTCTTCAAGGGCCCTGTGAGCGAACTGATTCGCTTTGACCAGCCTTCCTCTTCGGTCAAAGGCTAAGAGCCCTTCATTTTTCCAGCCGTCAAACATGGTTTTAGTTGCCTCAATAACACGCTCGCGGGAACGGAAATAATCACTGGCTAAGTTAGTCTCAATTAAGCGGGCTGCCATAATGGCAAAATCCAAGGCATTACTTTGGTAGGCATCGGTTAAACCAGAAAGGTCTACAGCACCTAAAATCATGCCATCGTGGGGGTCTCGAATAACATCAGCAGAACAGGTCCAATGTTTAATTCCAGCACAAAAGTGTTCAGCACCATAGAGTTGTACCGGTTCTGCTGCAGCTAATGCTGTACCAATAGCATTGGTGCCGGCAACCTCTTCACTCCATACCCCGCCTTCTATAAGGTTAATATTACCGGCACTGGTAATCACATGTTCATCAGCCCTGACATCAAGAATTAAGCCACTGGCATCTGCTAGCAGTATCAAACTATCGGAACGGTATAAATGTTCCTCTGCTCTTTTTAAGATAGGGCGGGCGGCATTGAGTAAATCTGAATGTAGAAAGTGTGAATACTCCAGTTGGCTTTTATCAGAAATAATGGGTGCGTGCCGTAACTCGGGGTCAAGTTCAAATTGATGGCAGCGCCTCCATGAATCTTCCACAACAGGCCGTATTAGATTTGTGGGGTAATCCTGATCAAGAACAAAGCGTTCCCAGGCTGCTAGTAAATCATTGTGCTGTAGTGGGTTACTCAACATTTGGGTGCGGGCAAGTAATTGAGCTGTGGCCAGAGCGGCCTGTTCACGGGTATAAAAATGATCGTTTTGAACAAAACCAGAAATAATTCCAGGCTTGAAAGCTGCAACATTTCCATTTGCTTGGCGTGACTCTACCAGTTCGTCCGGTAGGCCATCCAACACATGCATAGGGGCTTCCATTCCATTGGCAAATCGAGAAACATAGGATATGCCAGTTTCCATATCGTAAAAGGCTGGTTTGAAGCCTAAGGCCCGGTTCCCTTCACTAACACCACCACTACCACGGAAAATCTCATTCTCTTGCTGTAGCACACTAGGTGTCAGCTGAGTTCTTACTGACCTATCCGTTGTCGCAATGGTAGGTTTTGCAGACATCTACAACTCCTTAATATACGCCATCAGTTATGTGTTTCTCCTTGTGTTTTTAACAATAGGGTTTCTATAAAGAGAGTCCCTAAAAATTAATAGAAGCTAATGAAATTATTATGTTTACCCCTATATTGTTCACTTCCTTGTTTAAACTTCCCATTTATAAAAAGACTATGTCTTTAAACACAGTTTTCTTAAGTATAGACCCCGATTTGGCTAAAATTGCACAAATTTACAAATAATCAGTTAGTTATAACTACAGGGGTTAAAATACTTAAAGAGTGTTATTTCTTCACATTTCACTTTTCTCTTCATTGTCATTTCTGTTGTTTATCAGTACCGTTGATTTTAATTCTCCGATAGCAGATTTAATATGTCATTCGATTCCGATTATCTTGCACCACATCTCCCAAAACTAAGGGCTGCTGGTCAATGTTATGTGGGCTACAGCGGTGGGTTGGATTCCCATGTTTTGCTTCATGCTTTGGTCAAGTTACTAGGTAATGAATCTATTACGGCTATTCATATCAATCACCAGATGTCACCTAATGCAGATAATTGGCAGCAGCACTGCCAGGGTTGTTGTGATGGTCTGGGTGTTCCAATGGTGGCTAAATCTGTAACCGTTGAAAATACAGGGCAAGGGTTTGAGCAGGCGGCTCGGGAGGTACGTTATGGTGTATTTGAACAAATATTAGGAGAAGGAGATTTACTTCTGTTAGCTCACCATGCGGATGATCAGGTGGAGACAGTTTTATATCGATTGTTACGCGGCACAGGCACAAAGGGGTTGGCTGGTATCCCTATGAACCGACCTTTGGGGGCTGGTGAGATTTTGCGTCCATTGTTGCCCTTTCCTCGAAAAGAGCTTGAGGATTATGCCGTTACCAATGAGCTGAAGTGGATTGAAGATGAAAGTAACAAGGACATTACTTTTGATCGTAATTTTTTGCGCCAGAAGGTCGTACCGGTATTAGCAGAGCGTTGGCCTGATTATGCGGCAAGGGTTACTCACAGTGCTGCACTATGTGCAGAGACAGATCAATTGGCAATTATTCTTGCCGGACAGGATTTAGCAGCTGTTTATGAACGCTCTGAACGTATTGGTTGGAGTATTGCTCTTGAGCCATTTATGGCTTTGGAAGTGTCTCGACAAGCCAACCTTTTACGCCACTGGGCTGGGCAGCACCAATTGCCTCAACCGGGTCATCGCATTGTTGAAACGATATTGCATGAATTATTACCTGCTCGTCAGGATGCTGAACCACTGGTCAGTTGGGGTGGCGGACAGCTACGCCGCTATCAAAAACACTTACATTTATTGCCAGAGAATTTTAGTTCATTGGTGGAAGATGAAGGCTCTGATTTGCGGCCTGATGTATTAGAAAAAGAATTAGTTTGGGATGTCCGATCTGATTTGACGTTACCTGATGGTAGTGAATTGAGTATGACAAAAGAACAAGGCAAAGGATTACGAATTCCTAAGGAAGGGGTGACTATTCGTTTTCGCAGTGGTGGTGAACGCTGTAAGCCTATGGGTCGAAGTGGATCAAATACCTTAAAAAAACTGTTTCAAGAATACGGACTTGAGCCTTGGTTACGTAATCGAGTGCCATTAATTTATGTGCAGGATCAGTTAGCAGCTGTCGGTGATTTGTGGGTATGTGATGAGTTTTCAGTATCTGGAGAAGAGCCGGGCGCGGTATTACAGTGGCATTTTCCTTCATAAGGCTAATAGTTTCATCTTACCTAATAGACTTACCTTAATAGTATTGAGCCTGTAATTTTCGTTGAGGCCTTTTATTGATTGAGAGAAGAACAGCTTTCTGGTAGTCTGGCATCCCATCTTCATGGAGATGGGCATCACTTTCTTGCGCAGTTGATCCTTGCTGTCGCGGAGTTCTATAAAGCCTTTCTTTTCAAAGACATACCTGCTGTTCGGCATGTTTAAAAAGTTGTATTCAATGTGGTCGGAAGGGTCTAAATGACGCGTTATATTTTTGTTACAGGCGGTGTTGTATCTTCTCTCGGGAAGGGTATTGCCTCGGCATCACTGGGCACAATTCTTGAGGCACATGGCCTCAATGTGACCATTCTTAAGTTGGACCCCTACCTGAATGTTGATCCGGGTACGATGAGTCCTTTTCAACATGGTGAAGTTTTTGTTACCGAAGACGGTGCCGAGACAGATCTTGACCTTGGGCATTATGAGCGTTTTCTCTCTTCAAAAATGAGTAAGCGCAATAACTTTACCAGCGGTAAAGTGTACGAGACTATTTTGCGTCGTGAGCGTCGCGGTGATTATTTGGGGGGTACTGTTCAGGTTATTCCTCATGTGACTGACGAAATTAAACGTCGAATTCTAGCCGGTGGTGAAGGTTATGATGTCGCTATTGTTGAAGTAGGCGGAACCGTTGGTGATATTGAATCGCAACCTTTTCTAGAAGCAATTCGTCAACTAAAAGTGGAGTTGGGCTTCAGTAAATCGCTATTAATGCACCTTACTTTGGTGCCCTATATCGCAACGGCCGGCGAAACCAAAACCAAACCTACGCAACACTCGGTTAAAGAATTACGCTCCATTGGTTTGCAGCCAGATATATTGCTGTGTCGGTCACAAGTCGAGCTGGACGAAGGTCAACGTAAAAAAATTGCACTGTTCACTAATGTAGAAGAGCGTGCAGTTATTTCTTTATTAGATGCCAAGACCATTTATGCCATTCCCCGTGATCTACAAAAACGTGGTCTGGATCAGTTTGTAGTCGACAGGTTAGGTTTTGATTGTGGTAAAGCAGATTTAAGCGATTGGGATGAAGTGGTTGAAAATCAGCTGAATCCAAAGCACCAGGTGACCATTGCCATGGTGGGCAAGTACATGGAGCTGCTGGATGCTTATAAGTCACTTAATGAAGCATTGAACCACGCCGGAATTCGTAACCAAGCCAAAGTTAATGTTCGTTATATTGATTCTGAAACCCTTGAAAAAGACATGTCGCAGCTGGAAGGCTGTAATGCCATTCTCGTACCTGGAGGTTTTGGTGTACGAGGTGTTGAGGGGAAAATAAAAGCAGTAAACCATGCCCGAGTGAATAAAATACCTTACTTGGGTATTTGCTTGGGTATGCAGGTAGCAATGATCGAATTCGCTCGTAATGTCTGCAATTTAGAAGGTGCTAATAGTACCGAATTTGATTCTAAATCAGCCCACCCAGTGATTGGTCTGATCACAGAGTGGATTGATACGGAAGGCAATGTTGAAAAGCGTAATGAAGATTCAGACATGGGTGGCACTATGCGCCTAGGCGCTCAAAAGAGCTACTTGGTTGAAAATACCATGGCTCATGAGATTTATGGGTCTGAAGAAATTTTGGAACGTCACCGTCACCGTTACGAAGTGAATAATAATTATGTGCCCCAGTTACAAGAGGGCGGATTGCAAATCGGTGGTTGGTCAGAAAATAAAACCTTGGTAGAAACCATTGAAATCCCAGGTCATCCCTGGTTTTTTGCCTGCCAGTTCCACCCTGAATTTACGTCTACACCTCGTCAAGGACATCCGTTGTTTTGCAGTTTCGTTAAGGCAGCTTTAACGCAAGCTGAGGGAGCATAAGCATGTCACCATCTAAAGCAATCGATGTGAGTGGCATTTCTGTTGCAAACGATAATCCCTTTGTATTGTTTGCGGGAATGAATGTTTTAGAGTCACGTGACCTGGCTATGCAGGTAGCAGAGCACTATGTGGAAGTTACCCAAAAGTTGGGAATTCCCTATGTCTTCAAAGCCTCCTTTGATAAGGCTAATCGCTCATCCATTCATTCCTATCGTGGGCCTGGCATGGAAGAGGGGCTCAAAATTTTTCAGGAAGTTAAGCAAACCTTTCAGGTGCCGGTAATTACCGACGTTCATGAAATTTATCAGGCCCAGCCTGTTGCTGAAGTCTGTGATGTCATCCAGTTGCCCGCATTTTTGGCGCGCCAGACAGACTTGGTTAAAGCCATGGCTGCAACAGATGCTGTTATCAATGTGAAAAAACCACAGTTTTTGAGCCCTTCGCAGATGGGCAATATCGTGGATAAATTCCGTGAGTGTGGAAACGAAAAAATCATGCTGTGTGAGCGCGGTGCTTGTTTGGGTTATGACAACTTAGTGGTTGATATGTTGGGCTTCCGTACTATGAAAGAAGTCAGTGGTGGTCTTCCTCTTATATTTGATGTCACTCATGCACTTCAGTGTCGTGACCCTATGGGCGCGGCCTCTGGTGGTCGCCGTCATCAGGTGGCGGAGTTGGGTCGAGCTGGCATGGCTGTTGGGTTGGCAGGTCTATTTTTAGAAGCGCATCCTGACCCGGATAATGCCAAGTGTGATGGCCCCAGTGCTTTACCATTGGATAAATTGGAGCCTTTTCTGGCCCAAATGAAAGCGGTTGATGATTTGATTAAGGTTCAATTAAAAGAGTCGCAATCCCAGCTGAAATTTTAATAATTTTATATTTAGTTGGCGCAAACATGAGGTGCCAGCTCAGTTTACATTGGAGAGTTTTTATATGAGCATGATTGCCGATATCCGAGCTTACGAAGTGTTGGATTCCCGTGGTAACCCAACCATCGAAGCGGATGTGATTTTAGATGATGGCAGTGTTGGTTCAGCCTGTGCACCTTCTGGGGCTTCAACAGGTTCCCGCGAAGCGCTGGAACTGCGTGATGGAGATAAAAGTCGTTATCTGGGCAAAGGTGTTCTTAAAGCAGTAGAAAACGTTAATACTGACATTCGTTCATTGCTATTGGGCAAAGATGCTACAGATCAACGTGAATTAGATCGTCTAATGATCGAAGCAGATGGCACAGAGAACAAATCAAAATATGGCGCTAACGCAATTTTGGCCGTATCCCTTGCGGCAGCAAAAGCCGCAGCTATCTCTCGCGGTGTGCCTCTTTATGCACATATTGCAGACATCAACGGCACCTCTGGCAAGTACAGCATGCCGGTACCCATGATGAATATCATCAATGGTGGTGAGCACGCTGATAACAATGTGGATATTCAGGAATTTATGATTCAACCTGTTTCTGCCAAAAGCTTTGCAGAAGCCTTACAAATGGGTGCTGAAATTTTTCACTCACTGAAGAAAGTACTGAGTGGTAAAGGCTTGAATACAGCTGTAGGTGACGAGGGTGGTTTTGCTCCAGACTTATCCTCTAATGCTGAAGCATTGGCCGTGATTAAAGAAGCTGTCGGTGCTGCGGGTTATAAGCTGGGTGAAGACATTACTTTGGCGCTGGATTGTGCTTCTTCCGAATTCTATAAAGATGGTCAGTATGATCTCTCAGGTGAAGGGAAAGTCTACAGCTCAGAAGGCTTTAGTGATTTTCTTGCAGAGCTGTGCGATCAATACCCCATTATTTCCATTGAAGATGGCCAAGATGAATCTGATTGGGATGGTTGGAAATATCAGACAGAAAAGTTGGGTAAACGCGTTCAGCTAGTAGGTGACGACCTGTTTGTGACTAATACCAGTATCTTGAACAAAGGTATTGAAATGGGCGTGGCTAATTCTATCTTGATCAAGTTCAACCAGATTGGTTCGCTCTCTGAGACACTGGATGCTATACAAATGGCAAAAGATGCGGGCTATACGGCTGTTATCTCTCACCGTTCTGGTGAAACTGAAGATACCACCATTGCAGACCTTGCCGTTGCTACAGCAGCAGGGCAGATTAAAACAGGTTCACTCTGTCGTTCAGACCGCGTCTCCAAATATAACCGCCTGCTACGAATTGAAGCAGAGTTAGGTGGAATGGCTTCTTACCGCGGTTTAGCTGAGTTTAAGTAAATAGATTCTACTGTGATCGATACAAATCAGGGGTGGAAAACCACCCCTGATTTCGTTTTGGCTTTTGATACTCTTTATTTTTTCTATGTCCTCTTCTTTACGTTTCTGATCGTTCGTACCACTGACGCCACTACCTTTGTCCGGTAGAATTCATCCATGCGCTGGCTGCTGATAGTCCTATCATTGATTCTCATGTTCCTACAGTATCGTCTGTGGGTCGGTGAGGGCAGTCTTGCTCAAAGGCAAGTGTTAAAGCACAAGGTTGAAGTACAGCAACAGGAAAACGAAGTGTTGCGCGAACGAAATAGAGTGTTGGCCAATGAAGTAGGCAATCTCAAGGAAGGCCTGGAAAGCGTAGAAGAACGAGCCAGAACAGACCTCGGTATGATTAAGGAAGGTGAAACCTTCTATATGGTGGTTGATAAGGTAAAGGATGAATAACGTCATATGAGTCTTGCTGATATTAATACATGGATAATCGTCCCTGCTGCTGGTTTAGGTCGTCGTTTTGGTGGCGATATGCCTAAGCAATATCAAAAGTTGATGGGCAAGCCCGTGATTGAGCATACCCTTGAACGGCTGTTGCAGCTTGAAGGTGTTCAAGTGGTAGTAGCTGTTAGCTCGGAGGATACCCTGTGGCAAACGTTATCTGTTTTTCAAAATCCTCGTATTCAAACAACCATAGGTGGTGGTGATCGAGCCGATTCAGTGCGTTTAGCATTGGAACATCTTCAAGGTAAAGCACATCAAGACGATTGGGTACTTGTACACGATGTTGCTCGTCCCTGTGTGCGGGTTCAGGATATTCAGAACCTGATGACAACATTGGTCAGCCATAAAGTGGGTGGGGTATTGGCAACACCCGTGAGTGATACGGTAAAGCGGGTATTAAACAAATCTAACATCGACTCTACGGAAGATCGTTCACAACTTTGGGCGGCTCAAACGCCCCAAATGTTTCGTTATGGCTTATTGTTAGAAAGTTTGCAGTCAGCGGTACAGCAACAATATCAACCCACGGATGAATCCGCTGCAATTGAACAATTGGGTTATACCCCCTGTGTCGTTGAAGGCAGTCGAGACAATATTAAAATAACCCGGTTGGAAGATATGGCCATTGCTGAAGCTATTATGAAGTATCAACAGCAGCTATGAGCATAATGTATAAACAGGAGCGTCTATGAGAATAGGTCAGGGCTACGACGTGCACGCCTTTGGTGAAGGTGATCATATTATTATTGGTGGTGTGTCTATTCCCTACGAACGGGGACTGATAGCTCATTCTGATGGTGATGTGCTGATCCACGCTCTCTGCGATGCCCTGTTAGGTGCAGCAGCATTGGGTGATATCGGCCAACATTTTCCTGATACCGATCCAAACTACAGTGGTACTGATAGCCGTGAATTATTGCGAGAAGTAATTTCTTTGGTAACGAGTAAAGGCTATCAACTAGCCAATGCCGATATGACCGTTATTGCCCAGGCACCTAAAATGTCGCCCCATGTCGATCAAATGAGAAACAATTTAGCGGAAGACATGGGTTGTGAGATAGATCAGGTCAATGTTAAGGCGACTACTACAGAAAAGCTGGGATTTGAGGGTAGGAAAGAGGGGATTACCTGTCAGGCGGTTGTGCTACTGATTTGATTTGTATTTCATGACGTTGGTATCTTGGTGTTTATTTAGGTTGTACTAGTTTATATATTGAAGGTTAGTGGATGTAGCCTTATGCATTGCTAAAATGTACTGGAAAATTAGATGAAGTTTTCTGATTCGTATCAAGTCAAATTATCGGAAATCCCGTTAATAAATCTAAGACGCTCTTTTGATAGCTATTACGAATATGTTACATCTGATGTGGGTAAATCATCCTTAGATAAATCATTATTACATTTTGAGACTGATTTTGGGCTTAGTTGGACTAGAACGGCTAATAGTTTTATTAGTAGTATTTTGCTCTCTTCAATACATGGCCTTGAGTCGTACTTATGTGGAGCCGTATTCAACAAAACTTTAAATAAGGATGCAAATTCTCCTTGGAAGTTAGGTGGGAGAACATCTGTCGATAATTACTTTCATAATCTACCCTCTTTGTTAGATAAATCGTTTAGCTTGAAAGTGTCGAATAACTCTTTATGGGCTGAGAATAAGAAGTTCTACAATGAAATAAGGAACCCTTTGTCCCATGGTTATGAAATTGATGATCATACAGAGTCGCAGCATATTGTAGATTTATTTGAGCATTTAAGTGAACTCTATAAATGGATTGATAGTTGGTATGATTTAGAAATGGAAATCTCTCAGATAAAAGGTATTGTTGGCTTTATTCTTCGGGCGAACTAAAGGGATTATAACGATTATCTTTTGATCAGCTTTCTATCCTTTCCAATCCGTCGGCCAGACACTCTTAGGGTTCCAGTCCGTTTGTAAGTATAGCTTTTCTACCTTTTCCCTGGCCCAAGGTGTTCTTCGTAAGAATTTCAGGCTAGAGGAGATACTGGGGTCATTGGTAAAGCACTTAATATTGATACGCTTGCCCAGTTCTTCCCAGCCGTATTTTTCTTCCAGCCGAGTAACGATCATTTTGAGTGTTACGCCATGCATAGGGTCATGCTGGGTAGGATCTTGCAGGATAGCGTCTCGCTGGGGTGTATTGGTCATTTGACTGTAAACCGCTGTTGGTATTTATAGCTTGTACAGTGTGATTGTTCGGGGCAATGATTGCCAGTTTATATTTTTTTAGATTATTTGATACTGCTTTTTTTCTGTGAAGGCAAAGGTGTGCATGACTTTATTTGCCAGAGGCTAGCCAAATAATAATGAGTAATAGCAGAAAAGATAGGCCTTTCCAGAAAGCAAAGGGGTTACGATTAATCAGCGGTAAACGACTTTTACTAATGAATGTTTTGTTCGGATGCCGTAAGTCGTAGACTAACTCTGATGCTTCATAATATCGCTTCAGTGGATTGATACTGACTGACTTTTTTATTGCATCATCAAACCATTCAGGAACCGCTGATAGCTGATCTGTAAGTGAATGATAATGTAGTTTTTGTTGTGCTTTTGCCGTTGTTGCGTTGCAAACATTAATTCCATAGGGTAATTGGCCTGATAACATCTCATAGGCAATCACACCGATAGAATAGATATCAGCTTTAGCTGTGATTGTGTCCTGCACAAAGTACTCTGGAGCTGAATACTGCATGGTGCCAACGATGCCATCATTGATGGGCTGGATATCAGAAAGCCCTGCAACTTTTGTACTACCAAAATCGATTATTTTTATCGTGCCAGATGAGTCAATCATTATATTATTAGGGCGAAGATCTTGATGGATCATTTCTTGGCGATGATACGCTTGTATACCTTTAGCTATCTGCTCAATAATTTTGCGTACAACTTCTATTTCTGGTTTGGGGTTATCCCTCATCCATTGTGATAGGTTTTTCCCTTCGATATATTCAGTCACAATATATAAATAGTTATGCTTACGCTTGGCAGGTATTGCCTTTAACACATGGGGGTTGTTTATCCGCTTGGCAATCCAGTCTTCCATTAAAAAACTTTCTAAATATTGAGCGTTATCCTTTAGTTCGGTGGAAGGGGTCTTTATCACCACCTGTTCACCGGTTTCTATATCTTCAGCTAAATAAACGTGGCTGCGACTACTAATATAAATTTCGCGTAGAATTTTATAACCATCAAAATTTGATCTGGGGTTCAGTGTGGGCGGTAGTGGGAGAGACTCTAGTTGCTGATGAACTTCTTCAACTCGAGGTTCTGGCAGTTGGTCAATACGTACAATTTGTAACGTAACGTTGTCATGACTGCCTGAATTAATTGCTTGCTGTGAAATGCTTTCTGCAAGTCCATCAAGATCACAGAGTTGTTCGCGTATACGGCTGGCTATCTCTTGATTAGAAAGGTGCTCATGGACACCATCAGAGCTAAGTACAAATACCTCACCTTCATTTACGGGGAAAGTAACGTAATCCATCTCAACATAATCGTTAATACCTAGTGCGCGGGTAAGATAACTGGTTTTTGTTGAAATACTATGTTGATGGTCAGTGGTCAGCTGCTCAAGGGTATTTCCAGATAAACGGTAAATACGAGTATCGCCACAGTGAAATATATGAGCAGTGCGAGATTTAATAATTAGCGCACTAAAAGTACAGATATATCCCTTGTCTTTATCAAAACGGTGAGGGCTGTTACGGGTTTGAGAATACAACCATGAATTAGTAGCTGATAATACTTTTTGAGCAGAGGCTTTTACTGACCATGCATCTGACGTGCTGTAATAATCTGATAGAAAGCTTGAAACTGATGCCTCACTGGCAATTTGACTGACATTGCTGCTACTAATCCCATCAGCAATAGCAACGGCAATTCCTTTGCTTGCTAGCAGCATTCCTTTAGGTATATAAGCACCATGAAAATCTTGGTTAATGCTTTTTTTACCTGCATCGCTATACTGACCGATTGATAGTGTTAGGGTTTTCTTCACGAAACTAGCATTGTTAAATAATCATAATTGACGGAAAACTGGTTAAATTATCTTTTTGGATAGTGATCAGCTAGATCATTATTACCAAGATTTATAAGGAAGAAATTTTCCATTTAAAGTAAGGATAACCCTGTCACCATTTGGATTTTCTTCTTTCTCGACATCCATTGAAAAATCAATTGCGCTCATAATACCATCGCCAAATTTTTCTTGGATTACTTCTTTAAGCGTATCGCCATAAACGCCAACAACTTCATAAAGCCTATAAATTAATGGATCAGTAGGGACAGCTTGATCCCAAATTTTAGTAGGGAATGCTTCCAGTGCTTTAGCAACGTCTTCATCTAACTCTAAATAATCGGCAATTGCTTTAGCCTTTTCTGGCGGAGCACTGTTCATCCCGAGACAGGCAGATGCAACCCAAACAGGTCCCATCGAGAGGTCATTGCCTATTTTCTCCCAACTCAAATTTTTCTCTGCTTTTGCGGCAATAATAAGATCCGTCATGGTTTCTTTGTTCATGTCATTATTCCTCATTGATTTTATATAGGGTGTTCAACAATAAGATTGGACCTCTAGCTGATAGCACACCAAACCTATTTGTGTGCTATCAGTAGTGGAGTTAGTAAAAATTTATACTAGTTTGCGTTCTGGGCTCGTTTTTACATGGGTGTAATAGAGGGGTAAACCAACCAGTAAAAACCCACCAACTAAATTACCGAGTACAGTGGGAAGTTCATTCCATAAAATGTAATCGGCTATTGTGAAATCACCGCCCATAATCATAGAGAAGGGGAACAGGAACATGTTTACGATGGAGTGTTCAAAAGCCATATAGAAGAACAGCATGATTGGCATCCACATTGCCATCATCTTGCTGCTAGCAGATGTCGAAATCATTGCTCCAACAACACCCATAGATACCATCCAGTTGCAAAGCATGCCTCGGATAAAGATAGTGAACCAACCAGAGATACCGTGTTCTTTATAGCCGAGAGTCCTAGACTCACCAATGCTTCCTACTTTAGCAGCAAGAGCACCGCCGTCAGTGTTATAACCGTAGGTAAGAATAAATGAAGCAAAAAATGCTACTGTCATAGCACCGGCAAAGTTACCAAGGAAAACAATCCCCCAGTTTCTGAGTAATTGCTTCATATTTGCTCCTGGCCGCTTGTCGATAAGAGCAAGTGGAACTAATGTAAATACACCAGTTAAGAGATCAAACTTCATTAAATACAACATAATGAACCCGACTGGGAACAAAATGGCCCCTACGAGCGGATTACCCGTTTTTGTTATCACGGTAATAGCAAAGAAAGCTGCCAGGGCTAGAATTGCCCCTGCCATGTATGCACGCATAAAAGTATCTTTAGTAGACATGTAGAGTTTTGATTCACCCGAATCCACCATTTTTGTGACGAATTCATTGGGTTCAATATAGGCCATGCTAATTTCCTTTTGTAGAGATTGACTCATTAGTCACATAGCAAGGACGATGCCAACTCTGAAAAATTAGATATTCTGAAGAAATAGGGTGGTTTTTAATTGAAATAGTAATTTTTGAAACAAATTTCCGCACATATATGGTGCGGAAAAAATATTTTTATTTTTTATGCGCTAAATTAGTTTGTATTTTTAGAAAAAATTAAGAAATAAAGCGGGCTTCTCCATACTTGTAGAAAACGACCCAAGTAAAATCCATTTTTAGTCACTACCAGATGTTTCTAAGCAGCCCAAAACTACTTTCATTATTTTATTAATCTTCTCAAACCGCTCCGGCTTATCCAGGATTTCTTCAGCTGTTTGCACATATTGACTATTATCCAATTCATTTTTGCAATGAATCGTTAGGTCTAATGCAGAGGCCGCTGTGGTTTCCAAGTGAAACTGTAGTCCAATAATTTTTTCATTAAGGATAAAGCCCTGGTTTAGGCAGGCTTCACTGGAGGCTAGTGGAATGGCATGGTCTGGAATAGAAAATGTGTCACCATGCCAGTGGAAAGCATCAAAGTTATTGGGTAGAGCAGTGCCCAGTTCCGTTGCTTTTGCTTCTTCAGAAAGCTGGATGGGGAACCAACCAATTTCTCTAAAGCTGTTTTTAATAATATAGGCGCCAAGTACATCAGCAATCAGTTGTGCTCCCAAGCAAATACCTAGCACAATTTTGTTCTGATCAATGGCTTGTTTTATGAAAGCTTTTTCTTCTGTTAGCCAAGGGTAGATAGCTTGATCTTCGACGCCCATGGGGCCGCCCATCACAATCAACCAGTCTATATCTTCTATGGAGGGAAGTTCTTCATTTTTGTAGAGGTGAGTGACGGTTATGGTGTGGCCTTGATTTTTAAACCAAGTTTCCATACTGCCCAAACCTTCGAAAGGGACATGCTGTAAATAATGTACGTTCATGTGTGATAGTTGTTGTTATAGGTTTAAGTTGTTGTGGTGTAAGTTCTTATACTAAAGAGGTTTGACTCTTGTGGGGATGTTCGTAAACTGCCTGCCACAGTGCTCCATGTCGCCAACCCGTATCCTAAGGTAACTCTTATCAGTAGGCAATTTTCTCTTGATTTCCCCTTTGCTTTTGGCGTGCCAGAGGCTTCTGCATTATTTCGAGTTGAATATGAAGATTTTAAGGTTGATGAGATCTTGGGCTTTCAGTTTTCCGGTGAAGGTGAGCATTTATGCCTGCATATAGAGAAACGAGGCGAAAATACCCGTTGGGTGGCCAAATTACTGGCTGAGCACTTTGATGTAGATGAAATGGCCATTGGTTATTGTGGTCTTAAGGATAGGCGCGCTGTAACTCGACAGTGGTTTAGTGTCCATTTGCCCAATACTCCAGATGCCTCAGTACCAAACATGAAGACACCTGAATTCCAGGTGCTGGAGTCCTGTCGTCACCACAAAAAGCTTCGTCGAGGTATGCACAGGGCAAATAGTTTTGTTATACGACTTAGGCAAGTTCAGGGTGAAAGGGATGAGCTTGAAGATAGGTTACGGAGAATATTTGAACAGGGTGTGCCCAATTATTTTGGTGAACAACGATTTGGGATTGAGGGTGGTAATTTAACGGAAGCTGATCATTTACTGAGAATGCAATACGGTGCTGAGAGGAAGCCTGATCAGGGGAAAAAGGGTTCAGGTAAGAAAAGAGGGCGAGGTAAACGCGGATCACCCCGAGGTGGTATCTATTTATCCGCAGCTCGCTCTTATTTGTTTAATTTGGTTCTGGCAGAACGTGTAAGACAGTCTGAATGGGCTTGTTTTGTTGAGGAAGAAGTTTCTACCGCAGCTATTGCTGGGACTGGTCCGATGTGGGGCCGGGGTAGAAGCAATGCTACGGAGTCTGTCCGAGAATTTGAGCAATCGGTACTATCTGATTGGCAAGACTGGACCAATGCATTGGAATTTAGTGGGTTGCAGCAAGAGAGGCGTTCTTTGGTGTTAAATCCAGAAGGTTTGAGTTGGAAATGGCTTTCTCCGAAAGGGTTATCTATTAACGGCGAGTTTCCCATTAATGAAGAGCTACCCCAAGATATGGAGCTTTCATTTACGTTGCCCACGGGAACTTTTGCAACGTCAGTTTTGAGGGAGTTGAGTCAGCTAGAGGTTCCAGAGCTATAAGCCATATCCGGTGACAAAAAGGCTGAAAGTGTTGTGATGTAAGTGCTGTGGTATAGTTCGGCCCATAAAAAATATAGACGTGAGTAATGGGAGTTTTATAGGGTGAATACAGTTGAGTTCGGTGGCATTGGTATGACGTCCCAGAGAACACGGGAACGTCTTATCCAGCGACTCAAAGATCAGGGCATCAGCAATCAAAAAGTATTGGATGTTATCCGGGTGACACCCCGTCACTTGTTTCTTGATGAAGCATTGTCCCATCGTGCCTATGAAGATACGGCACTGCCTATTGGTTATGGTCAGACCCTGTCTCAACCCTATGTCGTTGCATTGATGACAGAAATTTTGTTGTCTCTGGGACCACGCAAAAAAGTATTGGAGATAGGTACCGGCTCTGGTTATCAGGCAACGGTATTGGCTCAGCTTGTAGATCAGGTCTACAGTGTTGAGCGAATTAAACCTCTGCAGGATAAAGCGAGGGAGCGCCTCCGTCAGCTTGGTTTGCGTAATGTCAGGCTGACCCATACAGATGGCGGTTTTGGTCTGCCAGACTATGCTCCCTACAATGCTATCCTCAGTGCTGCTGCTCCCCATGAGGTTCCTGAAGAATTACTCCATCAGTTGGCTCCCGATGGTATTTTGGTGATACCAGTAGGGCCGGGAGATGAGCAGGAGTTACGGGTTATTATTCGTGATGGTGAAAGTTCAAAATTTGAAGAGCGGGTTGTTGAAACTGTGCGTTTTGTACCCCTACTTAGTGGCACGACCCGTTAAACTTCTATGTTCTATACCTTTCTTTGAGCCACTGATTAATAGTCTTACCGAATTACTCTTGAGTTGGCATACATTAAGTTGGTACACATGGACAAAATGAAACAGTGGCTGCTACTTTTCCTTAAGGGTATGGCGATGGGTGCTGCTGATGTTGTGCCCGGGGTTTCGGGTGGCACGATCGCATTCATTAGTGGCATCTATGAAGAGTTATTGGATTCAATTCGTTCCATTAACTTACAGGCTTTAAAAGTATTAAAAAACCAAGGCCCGGCTAAATTTTGGCAGGCGATCAACGGTAATTTTTTATTAGTACTTTTTAGCGGAATCATTTTCAGCATAGCTTCTCTTGCGAAACTGGTCAGTTATTTACTGGCTGAACAACCTATTCTGATTTGGTCTTTTTTCTTTGGCTTAATAGTCGCATCTATTATCTATATCTTCCGACAATTACCCCATTTACGCTGGCAGGAGTGGGTTGGTTTGTGGAGCGGGACTATTGTTGCTCTTGCTGTTTCTTTTGCTCCGAGAATGCAAGGGAGCGAGGATCTATTCATTTTGTTTTGTGCCGGTGCAGTAGCTATTTGTGCGATGATTTTACCCGGTGTATCCGGTAGTTTTATTTTATTATTATTGGGTGTGTACCCCATTATTATTGGCGCAATTAGTGAGTTGCATTGGCAAATTTTGTTAGTTTTTGTATTAGGGTGTGGTTGTGGCCTATTGGCCTTTTCGCGGGTTTTATCCTGGCTTTTGCATCGCTATCACTCAATTACTATTGCCGTATTAACAGGCTTTTTACTTGGCTCTTTATTGATTGTTTGGCCTTGGAAAGAGTCTATTGAGGTGATGCTTGATCATAAAGGTAGAGAAATCGTATTGACCCATAATTTGCTGATGCCTGTCCAATTTGGTGAAGTAACAGGTTTAGATCCTAAGACATTGGCTGCTGTGGGCTGCATGCTAGCAGGGTTATGTATTGTTCTAGGTTTAGAGTATATAGGCAGTTTGCATAAACAGA
>JAJFKD010000126.1 GCA_021773405.1 Porticoccus sp. | reverse complement strand
GGTGTCATGGTCAAACGAACACGGTGTTGATTGTCCAGCAGCAGTTCACGGGTCAGCTGTTTAATGTAGTTAGGGTCTTGAATATTGTTGCGGAGTTTTTCCAGTACAGGGTCTAGGTTCAGTAGGGCAATAGGATCGCCTCGATGAGTGGCACTGGTCAGGGAGGTTAAAATCAGTTGTAGGCCGTAGGGATAGCTGTCGCCACCAATTTCCCTTTGTTGCAGTTCCAGCTGGTGGAGGGAGGCTTCTACTTGCTCTTGGGGGATGCCATTGTCGGCCACATCTCGCAGTACATCCAGGATCATTTTCTCCAAATCTTCCGCACGGTCCGCTTCACTGCCTTCAATCCCACAGACACAGCACAGCTCTCTTTGGGAATCGTCCAAACCACAAAGGGGGGAGGGGGATGTTCCTAAATCAGTAGTTTCCAGTGCTTTTTGCAGGGGTGAAGCACTATTGTCTAAAAGAATGCTGCACAGTAGGTGTGCTTCCATACTGGCTTCAAGGTCCGTTGCTTTGCCAAGTAACCAGCTCATTACAATATGGGTTTTATTGTCGACGCTGCCGTCCTCATTAAAAGGGCCTTCCTCGTTAAAGGCATAGGGTTTCTCAACAGCTATGGGTTCCTGGTAGCGTTTTTCATCAGGGACAGAAATTTCTACATCTAAGCGGTCAAAGCGTGCCAATGCACGTTCTTCAAAGCTGGCCTGTAACTCCGCAGCCGCTGTGTCGCCAAAGGTCATAAAAATGGCATTAGAGGGATGGTAGTGGGTTTTATAAAAAGCCTTCAATTGTTCGTGGGTCAAGTCAGGAATACACTCTGGGTCACCGCCACTGTTGTAGTGATAGGTGGTGGTAGGGTAGAGATATTCGCACATGGTATGCCAGAGAGTGGAGGGTACAGAGCTCATGGCTCCTTTCATCTCATTAAACACGACCCCTTTGAATTCGAGGGGTGATTCAGCATTGTCCGGCTCTGCAAACTCGACTCGGTGGCCTTCCTGGGCAAAATCTAGCTCATCCAAACGTGAGAAAAATACCGCATCAAGATAGACATCCAGCAGGTTATTGAAGTCTTTTTTGTTCTGGCTGGCAAAGGGGTAGGCGGTCCAGTCGGAACTGGTCATGGCATTCATGAAAGTATTCAGTGAGCGGCGAATCATCATAAAGAACGGATCGCGCACCGGATATTTCTCACTACCACAAAGGGCTGTGTGCTCCAGGATATGAGCAACACCGGTAGAGTCTGTAGGTACAGTGCGCAGGGCCACCAGAAAAACATTTTCCGGATTATCCGCGTTGATATGTATGTGCTGTGCACCGGTTTTTCGGTGTCGGTACTCTTCAACTTCTATGTTCAGTGACTCAATGCGCTCACTGCGCAAAAACTCAAAGGCAGGGTGTGCCTGTGCGCTCATATAAGGCCTCAATCGGTGGGGTGTTTGGCAAATGATGTATTCTACTGTGATGGGACTTGGTCGTCATTAAGAGCTTAGTTTAAAGCGTATTTTTTGTGCTAGGGTTAGCTTGGTGGGAAGATTAACTACAAAAAATTGGAGAACGTAGATGAAAGCTAAATTAATTGGTCTTGTTGTTATGAGCCTGTTGGTTATGCCTGCATTGGCAGAAAAGCCAGAGTGGGCTGGAAAAGGAAAGCCAACAGCTGAGCAAAAAGAAATGCACAGGGCTGCTATGGAGGCTAAAGGGGATGACATGGATATGGATGAGTCCCGCTTAAAGGAGAAGAAAGAGAAGAAGGAAAAGAAACAAAAGAAAGAAAAATCTAGCGATTCAAAAGGTTTGGAAAAACAAAGAGAAATGAAAGCTGAGCAAGAACAAAAAGAACTGGGTAAAGGTTCTGAGAAAGGACAGCAGTCCAGGGAAGAAAATAGTAAAAAGTGGTGGAAGTTTTGGGAAGAGTGAATGTAATAGTTTGTATGGTAGGGGGAAGGTGATAAAAGGTGATAGAGGAATTAAATTTTAACCAGTACCCCTTTTTTCTTATAACGGCATTAGAGCGTCTATTTTGACAGACCAACCTTTATCCATATTGTCTGATGTCGCCGCTGAGGCTCATGTCCGTATTCAGGCAGATTTTGAGGAAATTAATCCCGTTGTGAGCGTTAGTCAAAAAATGCGCACACAGGGTATTCCTGTTGATACGATGACGATTGATTGCTTGAAAACTGGCAAACGTATTATTCTCATATTGCACGATGAAGAGCCTGATGTTGTTCGTTATCAATTTTCTTTTAAAGATAAAGACCCAGATAGTAAATTTGAAATTATCCAACTTAGTGAGCTAACAACTCAAACCCTGTATGAGTGGATAAAAAGCTACTTTTCAAATACTGCCAATTAACAGCAATCTAACTGATCTAAAAAGAATAGGCTAAAGAGCTATTCTACGATTTAGCACTTAAGATAGAACAAAATCGTTAATACTGTTGTCCTGTATCACCATTTATTTTCGTTAAAGCATTATGCTGTTCTACTTACAGTATTTTATTAATAGCTTCTTACTTGTAGTCAAAAAATATACCTACATTGATCATATAAAAAGGAGTATGAACATCAACATTACCAATTATGAATCCTTGTTGTCTGTTGCCAGCCAGCAACCTGAGCCACAACGCCTATTGTTCGTTTTTTTAAGAGCATCCCTGCCTGATGATCAGGGTGAAGAGGCTGTAAACCGCTTCCATTCAGGACAAGGTGGTGCCTTGCAGCCCATCATGTGTGTTGATAAGACATTGAGCGAATTAAGTACGTTTTCTGCTTTGGTGGCAGAATCGGAGAGAATAGAAAAAGATTGGCAAATTATTTTGGTTGCAGGCCTTGCTGGTAAAAACGGTGTTGCTCCGAGCTCTGACGATGCAGAGGAGCCGCTAAAAATGATGCTGCACGCAGTAGAAAATGGTGGTGATCTTTCGAAATATATGGCATTTGATCGAGAAGGAACACCCGTACAGTTTGGTTAGTTAGGTTACAATTGTTTCACCTTTTCTCTACAGGTATTTGTTCTAATTTATGATTTCATCTTACCTGATTGACATCATTATTTTGCTAATGGCGGCGGTGATCGCAGTCCCCATTTTTCAAGCAATTAGATTGGGTGCTGTTCCTGGCTTTTTGGTTTCTGGTGTCATTGTTGGGCCATCTGGTTTGGGGCTGATCGATAATATTAGTGAAATCGGACACCTTGCTGAAATTGGTGTGGTACTTCTACTTTTTGTTATTGGTATTGAGCTAAAACCTTCACGTCTGTGGTTGATGCGGAGGCTGGTATTTGGTCTGGGTACTCTGCAAGTTCTGCTTACAGGAATTTTGTTGGGCAGTATTGCTTATTTTGCTTTTGGTACCTCTCTACGTGCAGCGACCTTAATAGGTCCTGCGCTGGCGCTTTCCTCTACAGCATTTGTGTTGCAATTGTTGACCGAACAAAAATCACTAACATCAACCTATGGTCGTACTTCTTTTTCGGTTCTGTTGCTTCAGGATCTTGCTGTTGTTCCACTTCTGGCATTAGTGCCACTACTGACCATACCAGAACTCAGTATTGGTAAGGATATTGGGTTTGCGCTGGCTGAATCCATATTAATTCTTGGGCTAATTGTCGTAATAGGCCGTTATTTTTTACATCCAATATTGCACCGAGTTGCTCTGTCCGGTAATGCCGAAGTTTTTACCGCTTCTGCTGTTCTTATTGTTCTTGGAACAGCGTTGGCCACTAAGCATGTAGGGCTTTCCATGGAGATGGGGGCATTTTTAGCAGGCTTACTTATTTCAGATTCATCCTACCGACATCAAGTTATTGCTGAGGTTCAGCCTTTCCGTGGGCTTTTGTTGGGTCTCTTTTTTATGTCCATGGGCATGTCCCTCAATTTAAGTTTGTTATTCGAAAATCCAATGATTTCATTTGGATTGGTTGCTGCGTTAGTCATGATAAAAGCTATGGTGCTTTTTCCATTAGCCTACCTGTTTGGTATTAAGACAAAAAATAGTCTTGCGGTTGCCTTGGTGCTTGCTCAAAGCGGTGAGTTTGCATTAGTACTATTTTCTTTAGCTTACCAATCGGAACTTTTCACTGAAAACCTGTTTCAACAACTCTTACTTGTCGTGCTTCTTAGTATGCTTGTTACACCTGTTTTGGCATATTTCGCACAACGGCTTAGCAAGGATAAAAACAAAAAGATAATAAAAAATGTTGAGTTGCCAGTAGCTCCAATCGTGATAGGAGGATTTGGTCGTGTCGGGCATCGAATAGGTGAAATTTTATCAGTGGCAAAAATTCCGTTTATAGCCTTGGACTCAGATGCTTCAATTGTTGAAAAAGAAAGAGTAAAAGGTCACCCCATTTTTTATGGTGATATATGTAACCCAAAACTTTTAAAATCTGTCGGTGCCAGTAATGCTAAAACAATTATTCTGACGTTGAACGATGTGGAGGCGACAGAAAATTTAGTTAAAATTTTAAGAAAAATTTATCCAGAAATAAATATTTATGCCCGTGGTCATAGCTTAATTAATTGTCGTGATTTACATAATTTAGGGGCGACTTACACTGTTTCTGAAAACCTTGAAACTAGCTTAGAGTTAGCCCGTATGGTATTGGAAAATTCAGGTTTTGATGATAACCGACAAGAGATAATATTGGGTGATTTTCGTAAAACCTATTATTCCGAAATAAATGGTGTGGTCAGACCGGAAGATACAAAAAACTAGAAGGAAGTGGACCTTGCTAAATCAGTTTGAAATATTTGATAGCCACTTCCATATTATTGATTACCAATTCCCCATTGTAGCTAACAATGGCTATTTGCCAGATGAATTTACATCCAGCGATTATTTAGAGCGAATGAAACATTATGACTTATGTGGGGGTGCCATTGTCTCTGGTTCTTTTCAAATGTTTGACCAGAGTTATTTGGTCGATGCGTTAAAAAAATTGGGCCCATCATTTGTTGGCGTGACACAGCTACCTGCAACAGTTTCTGATGATGACATTATTCAGCTAGATCATGCGGGCGTACGAGCTGTACGGTTTAACTTGAAGCGCGGTGGTTCAGCAGATGTAAGCCATTTGTCTTCGATGGCACAAAGAGTTTATGAGCTTGTGGGTTGGCATGTAGAGTTATATGTCGATTCGAAGGCTTTACCAGATTTATACGAAACTCTGATTACATTGCCTTCTGTCAGTATTGATCATTTAGGGCTGAGTCAGTCAGGGTTAGGTTTATTGATCAAGCTGGCGGAGAAAGGGGTTAGGGTTAAAGCGACGGGTTTTGGTCGAGTTGATTTTGATGTTAAGCGAGCATTGCGGGATTTATATTCAGCCAATCCTACATCGTTGATGTTTGGAACTGATTTGCCCTCTACCAGAGCACCTGCTCCATACAGTGACGATGATTTTTTATTGGTGATCGATGCGTTGGGGGCGGGGGGAGCAGAGGAGGTCTTCAGTAGAAATGCATGTGAGTTTTACAGGGAAAAATGAGAATATATAAAGGCTTTTATTTTCGTTGATTTCTTTCTTATACAGTTTGTTACCGCTTTGTTATCCGCAGTTTTACTTCTTCTGGAACTAACACTTATTTCGTTTTAAATCCCGAATAATAAATCGTCCGGGGTGAATAGCTTTGCGTAAATCGAGCTCTAGTGATGGAGCCTCATTACAAATATGGTTTGCTACTAGTTCGGCACATATGGGTGCATAGCTTAATCCACGAGATCCGTGGCCAATATTAAGATAAAGGCCTGGGTAACAATCACCAGCAATGGGTATGTGTGAGCGAGCATTTTTTTTCAGTAATTGGTAGTTTTCCACATAGCTATTCAGTTTGGGGGCTGGCCCTGCAATGGGTAGGTAGTCTGGAGTAGTACACCGAAACGCTACTCTGCCTGAAAGAGTTTCCAGGGGGGGTGTTGTTTTGGTTTCTGAGAAGCTCTTGGCCACTGCTTGATCCGTCTCCGCCAATTGGTTCAGGTTTATTTGATGGTCTGAAGGACGTACTTCGGTACTAGTTTCGTCAAAATTGTAAGTGGCTCCTAATGTATGAATACCATCTACATCGGGAGCAATATATCCTTCACCGCAAATTACTGTTCGGAGTTTTTTACTTTGACTGGAGGATGGAATACTGGTGATTTGACCGCGAATTTTCTTCAGAGGAAGGTGATTGGTTTGGCTGAATCGGCTGCTATTAAAACTACAGGCAATTACCATAGTTTGTGCTGAATCCAGAATAGATTCATGCTTGTCCAGCGCTTGCCACTGGTCATCTGTAAAAGTGATTTTTCCAACCTCTGCAGTTTCAACCTGAATTAATGGGTGCTCTGTTAATAATTGGCAGGCAGTCGGTGGCTTGATCCAACCAAGTTGGGGGAAGAACAAGCCAGTATTCCTTTCTAGAGGCAATCCAGCCTTCTGGTTGAGTTGTTCCCCCTCAAGTAATTGCACCATCTCTTTTGGATAACGTTGGGCAATTTTTTTAAATTCCGATTGATTCTTTTCAGATTGCGGTAGTAGCAGTACACCACAGCGTTGCCCGAGAATTTTATTGCCAGACAACTCAGTATTATCCAGCAACGATGAGTGATAACGACTGGCATTTAATAATGCCATCAGTCCAAAACGTGAAAGTAGGGAATCACCTGTAGATAGCTTGGGGTAGAGAATACCTTGCGGGTTTCCTGAGGCTTCCTGTCCAACATTGTTGTGGCGTTCAATCAGGGTGACGGCAACGCCTCGTTCTGCCAATGCTCTGGCCGTAGAGCATCCGGCGATACCTCCACCGATGACAATAGCCCTTTTAGGTTTTATTTTGGGTGATGATTGTAAATACCAAGGTGGTTGGTGGGGTGAATTAAAAGTGGTGGGTTGCCAATCTTTTTCTTTTGTTTCTTGTACATCTGGTGTGCTTGCAGGTTTAAATTCACCTTTGAGCATTTCCCGCTTATGGCCAAACCCCGGCACTTTTTGTACTTCAAAACCAACATTTGTCAGCCCGCGGCGAACGATGCCAGCAGCAGTAAAGGTGCTAAAAGTTGTGTATGTGTTACTTAGGTCGGCAATGGTTTGGAATAATTTTTCAGTCCACATTTCCGGATTTTTTGCAGGTGAAAATCCATCCAGAAACCATGCATCAAATATTGGATTGCCTTGACGATGAAACAGTGGGTGATCACTGCTTTTAAGTGAGCTAAACATTTCTGTGGCATCACCATACATTAGCGTTAGAACAATACGATGATTAGTAAAGTTGAGCCTGTGAATCCCGGCAACAGCAGGGGGGTATTGTTGGAGCAGCTCTTCAATTAGGCCGGGCAGTTTATTTGATAACTTGGTATTTGGTGGTTTTGTGTTTGATAGTGCCTTATCTATTAGCTGTGGCCATAGAGATAATGCCTGTTGTAAATCAGGTTTGCTCAGTGGGAATTTTTCTACCGAAACAAAGTGAAGCGTGCCGGTAGTGGTTTGTTCCAACCAGGCTTTAGCGGCCACCAGAAAATTAAGTCCGGTACCGAAACCAGTTTCACCGATGGTAAAGCAGCGGCTGTCAGAATCATCGTTAGAAAAGGCATTCCATCGTTCCGGCAAACTATTTTGGGCCATGAACACATAGCCAGTTTCTTCTATTCCATTGGCACGGGAAAAATAGACATCATCAAAGTTTGATGAAATCGGCTGGCTTTGTTCATCCCACTCTATGTTTGCTTCTGAAAGACTTGGGGTGGGATTGGACGCGGGTGGCTTGCGCATGGATGGCCTGTCAGTTATTTGGGCAGCATTTTAACAGTAGACGCTAGATGTGTTTTAATTTGTTACTTTTTTAACCAATAGATTTTTATTAATAGGTAAAACAGGGGAGTAAGCGCTAATGCCATTTCAAGTTGCATTTACTATCAACATATCTGCCATTTATATGGCCATTTCAGGCTTGTTTTTGGTGTTGTTGTCTTTGGATGTGATCCGAGGCCGGTGGAAGTATCAAGAGGGTTTTGGCGAAGGTGGTCTCGGTGAAAAGAAGGAAGACCCACTTTCAAGGCGTATTCGTGTACACGCTAACGCGGCCGAGTATTTTCCTGTGGCCTTGTTACTCCTTGTTGCCGTTGAAAATATCGTGGCAATTAACTGGGTGGTGCATACTCTGGGTGTATTGCTGATTGTAAGCCGATTCACCCATGCAGTTGGATTGCGGGGTATGGCGGGAGAATCAATACCGCGGGTTCTTGGTACCGCTGGAACAATTACCATGATTTCTGTAGCGGCTATTTTGGTGCTGATTAATAGCTTTTAAGTTGTATTAACTAAGTGATTCCAATAAATAATACTAGTTTTTACTGGAATTCAGCCCAAATTCTTTGAGGATTTGTCGGCACCAGTTTGTAATTCGATCATCTGTAAGTTCAAACTGGTTTTCATCATCAATGGCAAGCCCGACAAAATTTTGTTCATCAGCAGTTAGCGCTTTCGACTGTTCAAATTCGAACCCGTCAACAGGCCAACAGCCAACAGTTTTGGCACCCTGATTACAGACTTTAGCCCAAAGGTAACCCAATGCATCAAGGAACCATTCGGGATATCCGATCTGGTCTCCTAAACCAAACAATGCCACGGTTTTACCGGCCAGTTCCAAATGATCAATGTCATCCCAAATATTTTCCCAGTCTTCCTGTAACTCACCGTAATCCCATGTTGGAATACCTAGAATCAGGAAATCGTAAGACTCCATTGTTGTAACAGGCTCATCCACAACGTTGTAGATGTCTATAATCCCATTGCCTTGGGTTTCCCTTAGTTCAGCTACAATTTTCTCTGCCACCATTTCGGTATAACAGGTAGAGGAACCATAAAATAATCCAATAGGTGCTTTGTTTACACAGGCTTTTAAGTTCTCTGTCATGGTCTAAACAGATCCTTCAAACCCTAATTGTCGCCAAGCCTCGTATACAATCAATGCAGCGGCATTGGAGAGATTTAAACTACGGCTTTCAGCCTGCATGGGGATTCTTAGGATGTGCTCAGGGGGTAGTGCATCACGAAACTCAGGTGAGAGACCTCGTGTTTCAGGGCCAAAGACTAGAGTATCACCGGATTTAAATTGAATATCGGTATAACGGGTTTGTCCCTTGGTACTGATAGCAAATACGCGTCCAGGTTCTTCTTTGGTCATAAAAGCTTCCCAGTTGGCGTGTACCTTGGCATCTTGCCATTCTCTGTAATCAAGACCGGCACGGCGTAGCCGTTTATCATCTAATTCAAAACCGAGGGGTTCTATCAGATGGAGGGAAAATCCAGTATTGGCGCATAAGCGTATAATATTACCGGTGTTGGGTGGAATTTCAGGTTCGAATAGAACGATATTGAGCATGAGTGTAGGCTTTATGGTGGTATATGTTTTGAGTGTAATCAGTGCATGTGTTTTTCTCTGGGGTATGATGCAACCAGAACGGCTAAATGGCCAGTATTAACCCGCGGTGCATTGTTTAAATATGTGTTTATTAAGGAATAGTAAATGGTAAACCCTGAGCAAGCAGAAGGAATAAGCTCTGGTAAGAGCCTTCAGCCTGAGGATAATAGCCCTCAGCCTGAGGATAAAAGCCTTGAGCACTTTAAGGCACATCATCATCCACGCTTGATTGCGAAGCGCTTGGCTGATGGGCCAGAGTCCGTCTTTATTAAAGATTTTGTTTATGGTGCGGTAGATGGCGCCATAACAACCTTTGCTATTGTCGCTGGTGTTGCTGGGGCTGGATTGTCTGCAGGAATTATTATCATCCTTGGTTTTGCCAATTTATTGGCCGATGGTTTTAGCATGGCGGTAAGCAATTACTTGGGTACACGTGCAGAAAATCAGCATCGTATAAATGTTCGCCAGATGGAATTGGATGAAATCGAGCAATTTCCAGAAGGGGAAAAAGAAGAAGTTAGACAGATTTTTGCTCGTAAAGGTTTTAAGGGTAAATTGCTTGAAGATGCCGTAGAAGTTATTACGGCCGACCGTGAAAAATGGATCGATACTATGGTTCAAGAAGAGCATGGATTGTCTTTGCAAGATCATGATGCATTTAAAGCTGGTCTGGCAACTTTTGTCGCTTTCTGCTTGGTGGGTTTTGTACCGTTAATAACATATGTCGCTAACTGGATATTCCCAGGCACTATTGCGAACCCTTTTTTCTGGTCAATTTTGTTAACCGGTATTGCCTTCTTTTGGGTTGGCGCGGTTAAAGGTCAATTTGTCAGCCAGCATTGGTTGCTTTCGGGTTTAGAAACCGTGGGTGTTGGTGGTATCGCAGCAGGGATGGCCTATGGGGTAGGCGTTTTGCTTAAAGGTATTGTTGGCTGATTGTAGGTAGAAGGCTAAATACCTTCAAACTCAACCATTAAATCATCGGACAAAGCTTCCAGCGCATCCTGAAGTTGCTCCCTATTAAGTCCGCTTTGAGGCAAACTAACTTTTGCCGTAGCACGAAAAAGAATTTCAGAGCTCATGGGTGCATCTTCGCAATTGGTGCAAAGCTCTTCTACATTGACGTGTAACTTGGCTAACAAGGAAGACAATTCGCCAACAATTCCAGGGCGGTCATTGCCTACGACAGTTAATCCTAAATGCTCACCTGCTGCTGATTCAGTAGCCTTGCTCGCTTCACCGCTAACACGTATTCCTTGAGCTTCCAGGGTGTTCAAAGCGGCTAATAGAGCGGCTTGCTTATCCTCAGCAATATCTACAAGCAAAATTCCGGCAAACTTTCCGGCCAGCCGTGACATATTACTTTCTAGCCAGTTGCCACCATTTGACGCCACCATATCAGCAACTTTTTCAACAATCCCTGGGCGGTCATCAGCAATAATGGTAAGAGCGAGATAATGGTTCATAGTATACCTTGTGAATAGTATGGCCTTATGAAGAACAGAGTATGGGAGTATTATGACGTATCCATTGCTTCTGGGCCATGCTCCAGAAGAGGCCAATGACACTCTTAATCAGGGAGTAAAACGTGGCGCTAAATCAGGAGTTATATATGGAACAAAGAGTGGAACAAAAAGTTGAACATAGAACTTCAAAAAATAGACTAAATATTTTGGCTGTTTTGCTAATAACGAGTTTCGGTTTAGTTGCTCCAGTAAATAGTTGTGACCGATGGTTAAAAACCGATGTGCTTCAGGCTGATCATCGTACCCCTGAATTTGTAAAGCGAGATCAATACCGCCATCCACTGAAAACCTTAAAGTTTTTTGAGGTAAAACCAGAGATGACCGTGGTGGAAATCTGGCCGGGTAAAGGCTGGTATACCGAAGTACTGGCCCCATACATAACAAAAGGCAAACTCTATACAGCACATTTTCCCACAGATGTCGGAGTTGATTACTATGATACTAATCACGCCCTGTTTGTAAAAAAGCTTGAAGCTGATCCTAATGTGTACAGCCAAGTACAAATGGCAGCTTTTGACCCCAAGCGCAATCAATTGACTGTTCCTGATGGCAGTGCCGATAGGGTGCTAACCTTCCGCAATGTCCATAACTGGCTGCGATCTGAGAGCGAAGCTACTGCATTTGAATTATTCTATAAAGCCCTAAAGCCGGGTGGTGTACTGGGGGTGGTGGAACATCGTGCTCTTGAAGGAACTGACTGGGAAACTATGAAAGTTAGTGGCTATATGACAGAGCAATACGTGATTGATTTAGCCCAAAAAGCGGGTTTTGTACTTGAGGCAAAATCAAATATTAACAGTAATGCCAAAGACACGAAAAACCACCCCAGGGGTGTTTGGACCTTACCTCCCTCTTTACGCCTTAAAGAACAAGACCGGGAAAAATATCTGGCGATTGGCGAGAGTGACAGGATGACACTTAAATTTAGAAAGCCAGGAGGGCACCACTAAAAATGCACTTTTTAAGTGATTGCCGCGTCAGCTCCGTACTCAAATATCCAAAGCATTCGCTGCGCTCACGGGGCAGTCTCTCCTCATGTATGTTCATATACACTCCGGTTTTCCGTGCGGTGCTTTCTCGCACTCACAAAAAAATTACTATTTTTAGCAGTACCCTGATCATCGTAGAGAAATTGGCGTCATGATTGAAATTCCACTAGATCGTCTCTCACCCTAATTGCTCTCCGGTATTATTTAAGAATTTATTCAGCGGGAAGGTACTGACTACGGCGTAAAAGAGGTGCCCTTGGATGACAAAATTCAGCAGGTAAAAAAACAGATTCAACGGGGTGATGTAGTCATCACTTTTGATCAGCAAACTGAAACCTGTAACCTACTTACCCGTGTCAATTTTCAGCGTTATCAGGCGCAAGAACAACAGCAACAATAACAACAATTTCCTAAAAGAAAGGCAAAGAAGCCAATAATGAATTATCTGATCGACAAACCCGATGTTGGAACAGCAACCTACGGCACATTGATTTTTGCCCATGGGGCTGGTGCCCTGATGGATAGTGACTATATGCAAACACTCACCGCAGAATTAAATGCTGCGGGGGTGGCCGTAGTGCGTTTTGAATTCCCTTATATGCAACAGCGTCGTGAAACGGGGAAGAAGCGTCCACCTGATCGTCAACCTATATTGCTCGACTGCTGGCGTGCGGTATATGAGGAAATATTCAAAAATAAGGATTTATGTAAACCAATATTAATAGGTGGAAAATCCATGGGTGGGCGTATGGCCAGCATGGTTGCAGATGAATTGGATGCTGTGGGGCTCTGCTGTTTTGGTTACCCATTTCATGCTCCGGGTAAGCCCGAAAAAATGCGTACTGAACATCTGCTCAGTATTGAAACTCCGACAAAGATATTCCAGGGCACTCGTGACCCGTTTGGTAAGCCGGAAGCGCTTTCTGATATCCCTTTTAGTAAGGCCCTAGAAATTCATTGGCTGGAAGATGGAGAGCATGATTTAAAACCCCGCAAAAAATCCGGATTAACCCAATTGCAGCACTTAAAATCTGTCGCAGCAATGGTAGCTGGTTTTGCTCAAAGCTTAAGTTCTAAAGGTTGATGCACGTTGCTGAATAGCGTAATTATTTATTGTCGCCCAGGTTTTGAAAAAGAAGCTGCTGCTGAAATTACCGATTTGGCCTCTGCTATTGGTGTATTTGGCTACCCTAAAGTTATTGAGAACAGTGCTTGGATTAGTTTTGTCACCCACGACGAAAATGGCGCACTGCAATTAATGGAGCAGCTAGACTTTGCTTCGCTCATTTTTGCTCGCCAATGGTTCGCGGCAAGTCCTCTGATGGAAAACTTGCCTGAAAAAGACCGAATTGGCCCCCTGATAGAAAGAGTAAAAGAGATGGAGCGGGTCAAAGAAGTTGCTTCAGGAAAATTTTCTGACTTTCGTTTTTCAGACTGGAGTGTGGAATACCCTGATACGAATGAAGGCAAAGAACTCTCACCCTTTTGCCGAAAAATTACCGTTCCTTTAAGGCAATCACTAAAACGATCTGGTCTTTTAATAAGTTCTGTAAAAAACGCGGAAAAAGCCTCGGAAAAGCTTTCGAATAAATTCTCGAGTAAATTTAGGCTACACCTTATGTTTTTATCGGGCCGAGAGGCCTGGGTAGGTATTAGTCGAATTGATAACAGCAGTAGTTGGGTAATGGGTATTCCCCGTTTAAGGCAGCCCAAAGGAGCACCAAGTCGTGCAACACTCAAGCTGGAAGAAGCTTGGCATTGTTTCATTCCCGAAAAAGAGTGGGCGACACGAATACCCGCAGGCAAACGAGCCATAGATCTAGGTGCAGCACCCGGTGGCTGGACCTGGCAATTAGTGGAACAGGGGATGTTTGTAGATGCCGTAGATAATGGTCCTATGGCCCCTGAATTAATGGCTACGGGTATGGTGGATCATATTCAGGGTGATGCCTTTACCTATGAACCGAAAAAGCCAGTGTATTGGCTGGTCAGTGATATTGCCGATAAACCTGCACGGGTGGCAGATCTCGTTGGTCGCTGGATAGCGAAAGGACTTTGCCGTGAGGCAGTATTTAATTTAAAACTCCCCATGAAGCAGCGTTATAAGGAAGTATTAAATTGCCGGAATAAAATTGATGCACGAGTGACGGAAGCTGGTATTCGTTATGAGCTGAGATTTAGGCAGTTGTATCATGACCGGGAAGAAGTGACGGGACATATTAGGGTGTTAATCGGTTAGTTTTATCAGCGATGATGAACCTTATTTGGGATCAGAAAATACATAACAAGCCACCTAAATTTGCTACCGAGCGCTTGAGCCTCCTACACTTTGTTTCGGCTGTCCTTTGGCAAGGCTATGATCTGCGATTTTGTCTGAAACCAGCTATCCTCAAAAGAAAGTAAGAACTGTGTCCTATTGCCCCCAAGCCCTTTAATCTACTATATTCGTAGGTACATCTAATTATTAGCTACATCGAAGATAAAAGGGATATAGGCTATGAAACAGGTTTTTGAAAGTACTTCTCGTACATTTCTTGCAGCATTGATGGCAGTTGCGTTGTTGGCTCCATCGGTCAGTTTTGCTAAAGGTGTTGATGAATCACCTAGTGCTGGGGCAATGGTGGCAGATGCTGTGGTTGCACGCCCTGTATTACTCGGTTTTACGGTGGTTGGAACA
>JAJFKD010000125.1 GCA_021773405.1 Porticoccus sp. | reverse complement strand
ACTGTCGATTATTCGACCGTATTGCCCGCTCAGTGACGCTGACAGAAGCAGGAGAAGCCCTGTTACCCAGAGCACACCACATTCTTCAGGAAATCGCTGATACTACTCAGGCGATTAATGATTTATCTGGCGATATCAGTGGCAGGCTGAGGTTAGCTATTAGCCACCATATCGGCCTGCATAGACTCCCTCCTATTTTGAAAGAGTTCGCCCAAAGCTATCCTGAAGTTACTATCGACGTGGATTTTATGGATTCAGAAAAAGCCTACGAAGGAATTCTTCAGGGCCGCTTTGAAGTCGCTGCCATTACCCTAGCCCCGGAAGCTCATTCCAAGATAGAAGCAAAGACCATCTGGCCAGACCTTCTGGTATTTATGGTCTCTGACGACCATCCCCTTCTCTCTATAAATAAAGAGCATAAAGGTAATGGGTTAAAAGAAGGCAACCCAACGCTGGAAAATCTCAGAGACTACCCTGCCATCCTACCCGGACTGGGTACTTACACCGGACGAATGACCCGTGCATTATTTGAACAACAGAACGTTCCCCTACCCTCCACCATGACCACTAATTATCTGGAAACCATCAAAATGATGGTAAGTATTGGACTGGGCTGGAGCCTGCTACCAGAAAGCATGCTCGAACCCGGTATACGCCCTGTTAATATACCCGGCATACAAATACAACGTGAATTGGGTTATATCCACCACAGAGAAAAAAGCCTATCCAATGCGGCCAAGGCGTTTATTCGCCTATTACAGCAAGAAAGCCAAGATAAGGAGGGCCAGCGTAATATAAGGCCATAAGCTTTTGAATAAACTGTTAGGCTTGGTACTCAAGTCATATCTACAGAGTTTCTTTCTGAAACTCTAAAACGCTTACGACAGTGCAGAACATAAAGAAGCAGGCCTATTGACGAAACTGATAACTCGTTCATTAAGTCACACCTATTCAATTTTTAATAATAAGGAAACGACGATTTGAACACATTAAAAGTAGGAGTCATTGGGACTTCAAAAAAAGTAGATGAACGACGACTTCCAATCCATCCGGAGCATTTACCGCGCATTCCTGAAGCACTTCGCCGCCAGCTAATATTTGAGGAGGGTTATGGCGCACCATTTGGTATTGCCGATTCTGAAATTGCGGCTCTGACTGGTGGCATTGCCACTCGCCATGAATTATTGGCCGACATTGGAAAGGTTATCATTGCCAAGCCAGTCTTATCTGATTTACAGGAACTTCGCGAAGGCGGAACACTTTGGGGTTATGTACATTGTGTTCAGCAACGGGACATCACCCAAGCGGCTCTCGATCGTAAACAGACGCTCATTGCCTTTGAGGATATGTTTATATGGTCTCCTAACGGACACATTGGTCGTCATACCTTCTATAAAAATAATGAAATGGCTGGTTATTGCGCAGTCATACATGCCCTGCAACTTAAAGGTATCGATGGGCATTATGGTAATAGGCGCAAAACCATCATTTTTGGATTTGGTGCAGTCAGCCGTGGTGCGATATACGCTCTCAAGGCACATGGTTTTAGAGATATCACCATCTGTATTCGGCGCCCAGAAGACGAGGTGCGTGAAGAAGTACTTGATTGTAAATATGTCAGAATCCGTGCAGGTGATGAGGGCGAGGCGCGCATGGTCGTCGTTGAGCATGACGGTTCAACACGGCCTCTGACTGAGAAGATTAGTGAGGCCGATATTATTGTTAATGGCACTTTTCAAGATACAGAGAATCCTACCGACTTTGTTATCGAAGATGAAAACTCATGCCTCAAGCGCAACAGTCTGATTATTGATGTCAGTTGCGACGAAGGAATGGGGTTCTTTTTTGCCAGGCCAACTACATTCAAAAATCCGATGTTTAAACATGAAACCATCGATTACTACGCCGTAGACCATACTCCTAGCTATCTATGGGAAAGTGCAACACGATCAATTTCTGCTGCTCTCATTGTTTATTTGCCCGCTGTGCTGGCAGGCCGTGATAGTTGGCAAAACAATGAGACTATTCGGCAGGCGATCAATATTGATGACGGAGTGATCCAGAATTCCTCTATTCTGTCGTTTCAAAAGCGTGAACCGGACTACCCACATATGTACATCAATCCAGCTTAAATTGCTGTCCCAAATAAAAGTAAAAAGGGGCCAAAGCCCCTTTTTACTTAATATAACTAAAGCGTTAATGACTCTGTTACAACAATATCAATCGGTTGTCAGTGTGAAATCTACGGGCAACGAATTAGAGATAATATCGTAGACCGGTGAGAATAAGGCCATCTCGGTAAGCTCCTCGACACTACTATCACTTTTAACTCGCATATCCACTGCCACCTTGTTAAACCCCTTTCGCACACTCTCTGATAGGCCAAACAGGCCTTGCACATCCATATCTCCGGTGACAGAAGATTCAACCTCCTCTATTTCAATACCACGTACTGCCGCATGATAAGCAAGGGTGCCGGTTAGGCAGCTCGCTAACCCATGTAGTATGTACTCCATTGGATTGGGTGCTGTGTCCGTGCCCGCAGCAATCCCTGGCTCATCGGCATCTATAGTGAATGCCTGACTACGTGTGGCGTCTTCAGCATTGCCCGCAAAAAACCCTTTGATACTACTGCGGCTCAATCCCCCATCTATCCACTGGTTAGTAGCTCGCCACTGAAATTGCGCATACGTAGGGTCTGCTTCAATATGACCAATCACCATCATAATTTGACTGACATCGACACCATTGACTGTATTGTTCTGCTGTTTTACTAATGCTTGGGTTTCCATGTTTGTTCTCCAAAAAAGTAAGTAGTGATGACCGGATGTCACCCATAGAGAACATGCTAGAAAATCATCCACTTGCCCGATAGTGTAGTTAGTGTAGCATTAAGCTACATATTCTGTAGTTGCTAGTAACAACAAAGAGGAACGCAAATGAAAGGCTATGGACAATTCTGCCCTGTGGCAAAAACTGCTGAACTTATTGGTGAAAAATGGACACTACTGATATTGCGAGAACTGCTATTAGGCACAACACGATTTAATGATTTTCAACGCGCTATGTCCCGTATGTCACCGACACTCCTCACAAAGAGACTCAGGCAGCTGGAAAAAGGCGGCATTATTATTCGTAAAAAACTCTCTAGCCAAAAGGGTTACGAGTATCGCTTAACGGCTGCGGGCAAAGAGCTAAGTCCCCTGATTGAAGTACTGGCCGTTTGGGGTATGCGCTGGACCCGTGGCCAACTGAGTGATGATGAGCTCGATGTTGAATTTTTAATGCGCGAACTTCAACGACGCATTCATACAGACCAGCTACCTGATGGTGAAACTATTATCTGTCTGCTATTTGATGAACTGCCCAAGCACAAAAGCTGGTGGCTCATAATCAATGGTGATGTTGTAGACCTATGTACTGAGGATCCCGGCAGAAATGTCGACCTATTTATCACCGCAAACATACGTACGCTAGTCAATGTATGGCAGGGAAACCTTGATATATATACCGCACTAAACAACCAATCTATAAAAACCCACGGTGTACGGCACCTTATTAACACCATGCCCAACTGGTTTGGTGTTTGCTTATATAAGGATATCGAACCCGGTGATCCAGAGCTGTTGAAACAACTGGCCAAATAATTAAAACTAAAGAATTCATAGCCCTTTAATTCCCACTTTCTGTTATTGAAGCGTCATAGGATCTCAGATGGAGCGTAAATACATCCTGTTTCACACTGGCAAGGCTGCTCTCTTTCTATTCTACTCCTTGGTCATGCTTCTATTGTTTTTGTTCTACGCTAAACTTACCCAAGAAATACCACAGGCCAACTTGGTCGGAGGTAGTATTTTGTATGTAGCTATTATGGCGTTCTATGCAATCAGTATAGATCGAAGGCTACATGGAAATCGTAATAGGTAGACTTTGTGGGTTTAAAGGGGTCAGAACCCTTTAACTGGGCTATATTCATCATCGGGAAAAAAGCCTGCCCTATGCGGCTAAGGCATTTATTCGCTTGCTACAGCAGAAACAACAGTTAACCAACAGCCCAAACCCGTAACAAAATACTTTTTAATAGCAACAAGAACTCTCAATATTCTTAATCTGCTATGTGGTTAATTTTGAGATATGTGATGTATAAAACTCTGCTATGGTGCGACCTTGATATAACAAGCCATACCTTTTGTTTGCAATAGCATACAGACCCAACAGATAAGAGGTCAGAATGAATAAGCTAAAAAATAGATCAGTACTAATAACTGGTGCCAGTCGTGGCATAGGCCGAGAAATAGCGAAAAGCCTGGCGGCTGAAAACGCCGATTTGATTTTATTAGGCCGTAACATGGATATGCTGGTTAATAATGCGGGTGATTTTGTTCAAGGTCATGCACTGAATGGTGATGCGGATGCATGGGATGCAGCGATGAAGCTAAATCTGCTGACCCCAATGCGATTGACCCGTAGCTTTTCTCCAGGAATGAGGGATAGGGAATGGGGACTTATCATTAATCTGGGAAGTGTTGCTGCAATCGAAGGTATGAGCGATGTTGGCGCTTATGCTGCGACTAAACATGGCCTAAGAGGTTGGAGCCTGAGCTGTTATCGTCAGTTGCGGGAATATGGTATTAAAGTCGTATTAATTAACCCGGCATTTGTAAATACAGACATGACAGCTGGCGTCCAAGTTAATGATAGAGATCTGATCTTACAACCAGAAGATATTGCCGAGGCTGTTATGTTGGCCGTCAACACAAGTCCAGCCTGCTGCCCAGAAGAGATAACCCTACGCCTAACCCGCAATGCCATGTAAATAAAATAGCTAAAGAGCTCCGCTCGCTTTAACTTCAAGGTCAGCGCTAACAAGATACCGAGTGATCAAATACTGGATATATTCATGGAGCTCTCAACATACAACAAGTCTAGCATTGAAGAAATTAAGCAACTATTTACTAAGGTGTTTTCTGACTCAGAAGGCCCCAGCGAAGGTTCGTTAATCGGTAACTTAGCGTTTGATTTAATTGAAAGTACTGACTCTAAAGATATTTATGGGTTTGTTGCCAGTGAAAACGATCAAATAATCGGTAGTATTTTCTTTACTCGGCTAATATTTGAAAACGGTGTGAATGCTTTTATTTTGGCACCAGTAGCCATTCATACAAATTGGCAAGGGCGTGGCATAGGCCAGAATCTGATTAAATATGGCATCGACCATTTAAAGAAGGAAGGTGTAACACTGATGTTTACCTATGGTGACCCAAATTATTATTCAAAAGTTGGGTTTAGTCAGATCACGGAAAAAGTAGCGAAAGCACCCTTAAAATTATCCCAACCAGAAGGATGGCTTTGCCAATCATTGGTTGACCGTGATATTGAGCCAATTGCAGGGAATTCACGCTGTGTCGAAGCGCTTAATAAAGCTGAGTACTGGTAAGAAAATTAAAGGAGTATTTTATTAAAGGGGTTAAAGACTATACAGCTAAACGCTCTGTTATTTTTCGTAGAGGCTTTTATGTATTTATTGGTCTTGTATTCTTATTGATCGGATTCTTTACTTCCTTTTCCAGCCCTGGCGCTATCAATATGCCTGAAAGCACTTATACCCAACGTGAATACGGCACTATTTTTTTGCATTTGGCGCAATGATTTTAATTGCATGCTATTTAACACGAAAAATGAACGCTAAAAATAAGTGAACCCTACAACGGGATAAAGGAAACTATGACAATCGACGAATTAGAAGCAGATTGGAACAGACGAGGTTTTTCATTTGGCATCGGGACGATCAAAGCCAATGATGCAATAGACAAGGCTTTCCATGATGACAAGGATGAATTGGTCTTTATGGAAAGTGGTAGCTACGAATTTACACTTGGCGATAAAACTTTCACACAAGAAGGCAATGTAGAGGTGCTTATTCCAGCTGGAACCACACACAGTATTAAAAACCTTGGAGGCAAAGATTCAAAAATTTACTATGGGTATAAATCTAAATAAATGGAGCTACCTCCTTTTATTTATCACCCTTAATTAGAATCCCTTAACTAGAACCCCTCAATATCCAACCCCATCACCGTCTCTGAACCCGCTTTCACCGCTTCAAGATATCCAATATTCCGCGACATCACATGCTGAACAAAGAATTTGGCAGTGACTATCTTATTGTTATTAAAACTGGTATTGCCTTCACCTTTTGTATTTAAGTTGATGGCCGCTACAGCGCTTTTAATTAGCATGGCACCAGCTACCGTAGTACCCATTAACATCAGCATGTTGTAAGCGGAGGCACTGAGTACTGTCCAATCCTCAGCGGCACCAGTCAACACAATAGTTGCAGCTTCTTTACAGGCGGCTAGTGAGGATTCAAGGCTATCTGCAATTTCTGTTAAATCACTTGCTCTGGCATCGGCAACAATCTGGTTTAAATCATCCAGCAGTTCCATGGCGGATTGGCCTTTGTCTCGAGCCAGTTTTCGACCGACCAGATCAAGCCCTTGAATACCGTTAGTACCTTCGTAAATAGGTAGGATACGGGCATCTCTCATATGCTGTGCGGCACCGGTTTCCTCCACAAAGCCCATACCGCCGTGAACCTGCACCCCCAGAGAAGTAACTTCCATGCTTATCTCTGTACACCAGCCTTTGACCAGTGGCGTTAATATATCAACACGCCGCTGGTGATAGGCGGCCTGCTCTTTATCTTCTAATTTGTGAACATGGTCCTCATGGGCCAGTGATAAGTAGGCCAATGCTCTAGCCCCTTCAGTAAGCGAGCGCATTAACATCAGCATACGGCGAACATCAGGGTGATGAATAATCGTGGCTTTTTTATTGCCGGGCACACTGCCCTGCACTCGGTCTTTGGCAAACTCCACGGCTTGTTGATAGGCACGTTCGCTAACAGACACCCCCTGCAAACCAACTGCAAGGCGGGCTTCGTTCATCATGGAGAACATATAGACCAGGCCCTGGTTCTCCTCTCCCACCAACTAACCTATAGCGCCGTCATTATCACCAAATGAGAGAGCGCAAGTTGGGCTGGCATGAATACCCAACTTATGTTCTAGCCCCACACAGCGAACATCATTACGTTCTCCGCTACTACCATCTTCATTGATCAAGTATTTGGGCACAATAAACATG
>JAJFKD010000124.1 GCA_021773405.1 Porticoccus sp. | reverse complement strand
TACCTGCAATTACTTCACAAATGGAACAAGGCCTATAATCTCACAGCGATCCGCGATCCTGAGCAAATGTTATCTATTCATTTGTTAGATAGTCTTAGTATTATTCCTTTTGTCCGTGGAGGAAACGTTATTGATGTGGGTACGGGTCCAGGTTTTCCTGGTATTCCTTTGGCCATATTTTATCCGGAACGTAAATTTACGCTGATGGATAGCAACGGCAAAAAGACCCGATTTTTATTTCAGGTAAAAAATGAATTGGGTTTGGAGAACGTGACAGAAATTCAAAGTAGAGTTGAGGCTTATCAACCCACACAGCAGTTTGATGCTATTACCAGCAGGGCGTTTACCAGCCTTTCAGATATGGTTGATAAGACATCACATTTACTAAAAAATAATGGCCGGTTTTATGCAATGAAGGGGCAATATCCCCATGAAGAGTTGAGAGACTTGCCAAAACACTATAATGTCGTTGCCTCACACCCATTGCAGGTGCCAGGAGTCAATGGAGAGCGACACCTTATCGAAATAGCATTATCTAATTAGAGCGCTATCGAACGAGAGTAATCGAAAAACAACGATCGAATTGAATGGCCACCCAGGATAGAAAAAGCACCTCTGTTTCGAAATAAGTTTCGGAGGGCGATAGAGGAATTCACTTTGACTAAGATCTTTACTGTTGCCAATCAAAAGGGCGGCGTGGGGAAAACCACCACTAGTATTAATCTGGCAGCATCTTTAGCCAGCTATGGAAAGCGTATCCTGTTGGTTGATATGGATCCTCAGGGTAATGCGACCATGGGTAGCGGTATTAATAAGTCCGGTCTCAAAATTACGGTATTGGATGTACTGACCGGTGAAGTAAATACCGAGCAGGCGATACAGCGTAGTGAGTCAGGAAATTATGATTTGTTGCCAGCTAATGGTGACCTGACGGCTGCTGAGGTGGGTCTGCTCAAGGTAAAAAGTAAGGAGAGCAGGCTTCGACATGCACTGACTAGGGTCAAAGACAACTATGATTACATTATCATTGATTGCCCCCCCTCATTAAGTATGTTGACCATTAACTCATTGGTGTCCTGTGATGGGGTAATTGTACCAATGCAATGTGAGTACTATGCTTTGGAAGGATTGTCCGCCTTATTGGATACCGTTAGAAAAATAGGTCAATTTCTCAACCCGAAACTACAGGTAGAAGGAATACTTCGTACTATGTATGACCCTCGCAACAGCCTTACCAATGAGGTGACGGCTCAATTGAGAGAACACTTTGGTGACAAGGTTTACCGTATTGCCATTCCTCGTAATGTGAGATTAGCGGAAGCGCCAAGTTATGGTCAGCCAGCTCTTGCCTATGATAAAAACTCTAAAGGTTCTCTTGCCTATTTGGGGTTAGCGGGGGAAATTATTCGGCGCGCCAAGCCGGTAGTAAAGCAGCCTACTAAGCAAGCGGGCCACTCAGGGCAACCCGTGCAATCGGTACAAAAAGCAGGTTAAGTTATGGTGAAGAGAAAAGGTTTAGGCCGAGGTCTCGATGCCTTGCTTGGCGCTGGTGAAGAAGACTCAGAAGAAGGGGTAGCACCGCTATCTGAAGGTGCATTAAAAGAACTGCCTGTAGAGTTCATGAAGCGAGGCAAGTATCAGCCACGGCGCGACATGCACCCAGAAGCACTCGAAGATTTGGCAAACTCCATTCGTGCACAAGGGGTTATGCAACCTATTGTTGTTCGACCTACAGGTGTAGATAGCTACGAAATCATAGCGGGTGAACGCCGCTGGCGTGCAACTCAACAAGCAGGCTTGGAAACAATACCCGCCATTATCAAAGATGTACCCGATGAATCAGCCATTGCTATGGCCCTGATAGAAAATATTCAACGGGAAGATCTGAATGCCATAGAAGAAGCCCAGGCATTAATAAGACTTCAACAAGAATTTGAACTAACCCAGCAGCAGGTAGCTGATGCTGTAGGTAAATCTCGAACCACAATTACTAATTTAATGCGCCTAATGACACTAGAGCAGGAAGTTCAAACCCTGTTAGAACATGGTGATCTGGAAATGGGGCATGCCAGAGCATTGCTTGGGTTAGAAGGGTCACAACAACTTGAAGCGGCACGCACTACCGTTGCAAAAGGAATGACGGTTAGACAGACAGAAGCTTTGGTTCGCCGCTTATTGCAACAGCAAACAACAGACTCTGTTGAAGAGCGTCGTGTTGATCCAGATATTAAGCGCCTGCAAGATAAGTTATCTGATCAAGTCGGTGCACCCGTATTAATCCAGCATAATGCTAAGGGTAAGGGCCGGTTGATTCTTAAATACAACAGCCTTGATGAGCTCGAAGGTATTCTTGACCACATCAAGTAATATCTGATTATCGAGACACTATAACTGTAATAAATTATCAGTATTTTCCAATTTCGTTCTTGAATGGTGCTGCTCTAGCTAAAGATTTGTTGAATCTAACGTTGGGACTACCTATAATTGCCGCCCGTTTGAGCTTGAGCATGTTACAAGCTCAAACAAATTGTGCGGAAAGGGGGTAGCCAATGAAAGCTACCATAGTGGCTCCGCCGGTAGGACGAATAGCATTGGTACAACTGGCAATATTAGTTGTAGCAACTATTGGGGTATTACCGGTAGGTGTGACTGCAGCCTACTCCATACTGATTGGCGGAGTGATACAAATAGGCCCACAGGCTTATTTCACAAGATTAGCTTTTCGGTATAGAGGTGCTAGACAGGCCCCAAATATACTTCGCGCCATACATAAAGGGGAAGCGGGCAAATTATTGCTCACAGCGGTATTGTTTGCATTGGCTTTTAGTTTTATAGAGCCTTTACACATACCCAGTTTGTTTCTCAGTTATGGCGCTATGATTATTGTGCAGTGGTTTTGTGCCGCAAGGATACTTAACCACCGAAAAATTTGACCTTGCTGGTTTGAGAGAAAAAAGAATGGCAGGCGACACCCAACAAACGGGAACAGAATATATTCAGCATCACTTGACCAACTTAACGTATGGTCAGCATCCGGAAAATGGATGGAGTTTTGCTCACAATGCCCAAGAAGCCGCAGAAATGGGTTTCATGGCAGTTAATGTTGATAGTTTAGGTTGGTCCATTGGTTTGGGTCTTCTTTTTGCCTTTTTATTCCGTTGTGCAGCCAAGCGTGCCACGACGGGTATACCTTCAGGTTGGCAAAACTTTGCAGAAATGATGGTTGAGTTCGTCGATGGAACTGTTAAAGACAGTTTCCATGGCCGCAACCCTTGGATCGCGCCGATGGCGCTGACCATTTTTGTTTGGGTCTTCCTGATGAACCTTATGGATTTGATTCCGGTGGATATTATTCCTTGGTTGATGTCCTTAGGCGGCGTTCACTTCCAGAAAATTGTTCCTTCTACCGACCCTAACATTACGTTGGGTATGGCTTTAGCCGTGTTCGGTATGATTCTTTATTACAGTATTAAAGTTAAAGGCATTGGTGGTTTTGTTGGCGAGCTGACATTACAACCATTTGGTGCAAAAAACCCTGTTGTCCAAGCGATCTTTGTTCCTATCAACCTGGCGCTAGAGTTGGTTGGCCTTTTGGCTAAGCCATTTTCTCTTGGCTTGCGGTTGTTCGGTAACATGTATGCGGGCGAAATGATCTTTATTCTGATCGCCATGATGTACAGTGCTGGCTGGGTTTTAGGTACTTTTGGTGGAGCGTTACAGCTAGGCTGGGCAATCTTCCATATTCTTATTATTACTTTGCAAGCCTTTATCTTTATGGTTTTGACCATCGTGTACCTCAGTATGGCACACGAAGATCACTGATTTACTTTTAACTTTATAACTTACTCTAAGTATTAGGAGAAAAAAATGGAACTTATCATGATCGCAGCTGCAATTATGGTTGGGTTTGGTGCACTTGGTGCTGCCGTTGGTATGGGTCTGTTGGGCGGTAAATTGCTGGAAGGTACAGCACGTCAACCAGAACTGGGACCAATGCTGCAGGGTAAAATGTTCCTGCTAGCTGGTCTGATCGATGCGATCCCAATGATCGGTGTTGGTATCGGTATGTACCTGATCTTTGCTGTTGCCCCAGGTGTTGCAGCTTAAGTTTGACATCCCGATTCTTAAACATTAACTCCAAGAACGAGGTGTTGGCGTGAATATTAATCTGACCCTATTCGGACAGCTGATTTCTTTTCTGTTCTTTATTTGGTTCTGCAAAAAATTTGTATGGACTGCCATCATTCACTCGATGGAAGAACGGCAGAAAAAAATTGCCGATGGTCTAGATGCCGCTGATAGAGCTTCCCGTGATCTGGAGCTGGCGCAAGAAAAAGCGACAGAACAGCTTAAAGAAGCCAAGCAAGAAGCATCATCAATTATTGAGCAGGCAAATAAGCGTGCGAACCAGATTGTTGACGAAGCTAAAGAGCAAGCAAGAGCTGAAGGCGATCGCCTGAAAGTAGCTGCTCAAGCAGAAATCGAACAGGAAATGAACCGTGCTAAAGAAGAGTTACGTAATAGTGTAGCTGCTCTCGCATTAGCCGGCGCGGAGAAAGTCCTGAAAGCAAACATCGATGAAAGTGCAAATCGCGCATTGGTCGATGATCTGGCAGCACAGCTGTAACCGAGGTTTAACATGGCGGAATTGAGCACTCTGGCTCGGCCTTACGCAAAGGCAGCATTTCAATATGCTGCTGATGCCAACGATCTGCAAGGATGGTCTCAAAACCTTGCTGTTGTTGCAGCCGTAGCACAGCAGGATGCAGTAGAAAAACTGCTGAGTTCACCCAGTTACACAGCAGCTCAGCAGGCAGAAAAGACCATTGAAGTTTGTGGTGACGCTATCAATGACAAGGTCCGCGGTTTTATGCGGGTCTTGGCAGAGAATCGTCGTCTGCAACTACTGCCACAGATTTATCAGCAGTTCGAAGTGTTAAAAGCTAATCGCGAAAAAACCGTTGAGGTTAACGTGGTATCGGCTACAGAAATTAGCACAGAACAACAAAACAAGCTGGCAAGTGCGCTTAGCGCGAAACTTGAACGCGAAGTCAACATGCAGGTGTCAGTCGATGATAGCCTGATTGGTGGCGCCGTGGTTCGAGCTGGAGATACCGTCATAGATGGCTCCATTCGCGGGCGGTTAGCAAAACTCGCCGAAGCATTAAATTCCTAGGATTGAGGACCAGAGCAAATGCAGCAACTGAATCCATCCGAAATCAGTGAAATCATCAAGCAGCGTATTGATAGCCTTGAGGTTTCATCTGAAGCACAAAACGAAGGCACTATCGTATCCGTATCAGACGGTATCATTCGTATCCACGGCTTAGCCGATGTGATGTACGGTGAAATGATCGAGTTTGATGGTGGCATTTACGGTATGGCTCTTAACTTGGAGCGCGACTCTGTCGGTGCGGTAATCCTTGGTGATTATCAATCTTTGGCGGAAGGCCAAAAAGCACGTTGCACTGGCCGTATCCTTGAAGTACCAGTAGGTCCAGAACTGGAAGGTCGCGTAGTCGACGCATTGGGTAATCCCATTGACGGTAAAGGTCCAATCAACGCTAAAGAAACCGATGCAATTGAAAAAGTTGCTCCTGGTGTAATTGCTCGTCAATCGGTTGATCAGCCAGTACAAATTGGTTTGAAAGCAATTGATGCGATGGTGCCAATTGGTCGTGGTCAGCGTGAGCTGATTATTGGCGACCGTCAGATTGGTAAAACAGCCATTGCTGTTGATGCCATCATTAACCAGAAAGGTTCTGGTATTAAATGTATCTATGTAGCGGTTGGCCAAAAGGCTTCATCTATTGCTGCTGTAGTACGTAAACTTGAAGAGCACGGCGCAATGGAACACACCATTGTTGTTGCTGCAACTGCTTCTGATCCAGCGGCTATGCAGTTCTTGGCACCGTTTGGTGGTTGCTCCATGGGTGAGTACTACCGTGACCGTGGTCAAGATGCACTGATTATTTATGATGACTTGACCAAGCAAGCTTGGGCTTATCGTCAAATTTCCCTGTTGCTACGTCGTCCACCAGGCCGTGAAGCATACCCAGGTGATGTTTTCTATTTGCACTCCCGCTTGCTAGAGCGCGCTGCACGTGTAAATGCTGACTACGTTGAAAAATTTACCAATGGTGAAGTGAAAGGCCAAACTGGTTCTCTGACAGCATTGCCTGTTATTGAAACTCAGGCTGGTGACGTATCTGCATTCGTACCGACTAACGTGATCTCCATTACAGATGGACAGATCTTCCTTGAAGCGGACATGTTTAACGCAGGTATTCGTCCTGCAATGAACGCCGGTGTTTCCGTATCTCGGGTTGGTGGTGCTGCACAGACTAAGATTGTGAAGAAGTTGTCCGGTGGTATTCGTACCGCATTGGCACAGTATCGTGAATTGGCAGCATTCTCTCAGTTTGCATCTGATCTTGATGATGCAACCAAGGCCCAGTTGGACCATGGTGAACGTGTTACTGAGTTGATGAAACAAAAGCAATATGCACCACAAAGTGTTGCTGAGATGGCCCTTACGATTTACGCCGCTGATAACGGTTACCTCAAAGACGTTGCCGTGAACAAGATCGGTGACTTTGAAGCGGCTCTGCTTTCTTACATGAAAGCTGAGCACGGTGATCTGTTAGATCAGGTGAACCAAAGCGGTGACTGGAACAACGACATTGAAGCCAGTTACAAGGCGGCGCTGGAAAAATTTGTCAGCACCCAAACTTGGTAATTTCTGATAAGGGCAGACAATTGTCTGCTCTTACTTGAAGGCATAGATTATGGCTGTCGGAAAAGAAGTTAAAACCAAAATCACCAGTATCCAAAGCACTCAGAAAATTACTAGTGCAATGGAGATGGTGGCTGCAAGCAAGATGCGTCGTGCTCAGGAGCGCCGAGAGCTCGGTAAGCCCTATGCTGACCGCATCCGTTCTGTAGTTGGTCACATTGCCAGTGCAGTAAGTGAATATAAGCACCAGTATATGGAGCAACGTGAGATCAAACGCGTTGGCTACATCATAATCTCGACAGATCGAGGTTTGTGCGGTGGTTTGAACACTAACCTGTTTAAGCAAGTGATCAAGTCCATGAAAGATTGGTCTGATCAAGATGTTGAAAATGACCTTTGTGTTATAGGTAATAAAGCAGCTGGGTTCTTTAGTAGTTTTGGTGGCAATATTGTCGCTACAGTAAAAGAC
>JAJFKD010000123.1 GCA_021773405.1 Porticoccus sp. | reverse complement strand
GATCACCAAGTTGCCCGCATAATCAGGCTGCAACTCAAAGAAGCTACCTTCATCAGCTACTTTGTTAATCAATTCCTTCATGTCGTAAGGCTTGTTGGGATCGTCAGGTATTAATGTATCGAGAGACATTTCTGCACGATCCGCTGGATCATCCGTAGGCCATACCGGCGGTTTTTCCTGGTTATTCGCAGGTAAGTAACTGACAAACTGACGTAGTTTTACCAAGGCATCAACATCATTTTCAAAAGCCAGATCTGACACCCCTGACTTACTGGAATGAGTCATAGCACCACCAAGCTCTTCGGCAGTCACTGTTTCATGGGTAACCGTTTTCACCACATCTGGCCCGGTCACAAACATGTATGAACTGTCTTTCACCATAAAGATAAAATCTGTAATAGCAGGCGAATAAACGGCACCACCAGCACAAGGACCCATGATCATTGAAATCTGAGGGATCACACCGGAAGCCATGACATTTTGCTGGAACACATCGGCATAGCCACCAAGAGAAGCTATACCTTCCTGGATACGTGCACCACCAGAATCATTGAGACCAATAATCGGCGCACCCACTTTCATGGCGTGCTCCATCACTTTGCAGATTTTTTCCGCATGAGTTTCAGATAGTGAGCCACCAAACACTGTAAAGTCCTGACTGAATACAAAGACCAACCGGCCATTTATCGTGCCGTACCCTGTCACCACACCATCACCGGGCGTGTGATCCTGATCCATACCAAAATCTGTACAGCGGTGTTCTACAAAGGTATCCCATTCTTCAAAAGTATCGGGGTCAAGCAGTAACTCAATACGCTCTCTAGCTGTTAATTTGCCCTTTGAATGCTGGGCATCTATACGCTTTTGACCACCACCGAGGTGCGCTTTTTTACGCTTTTCTTCTAGCTGCTCGATGATCTCGTGCATAGTGTTCTCCTATTTTTACTGCTACTTTTTTCTTAATCTGACAAAACGGCTATTTAACTTAATGCGCTTCCAAGTAATAAATACAACACGTTAGTTTTTATCTAATCGCGATTAAGTAATTGCAATACTTCTGCTGCCGCTGCGGGAATATTAGTACCGGGTCCATAGACTGCGGCTACACCGGCATCGTAAAGAGCCTGGTAATCTTGAGGTGGAATCACACCGCCACAAACTACTTTAATGTCGTTTGCACCCTGTTTTTGCAATGCTTCGATTAATTGAGGAACCAAAGTTTTGTGACCCGCAGCTTGCGAAGAAACACCCACTACGTGGACGTCATTCTCTACCGCCATACGGGCCGCTTCTTCCGGGGTTTGAAACATTGGACTGATATCCACATCAAAACCGATATCAGCAAAGGCTGTAGCAATCACCTTGGCACCACGATCGTGGCCATCTTGACCCATTTTTGCCACAAGCATACGTGGTCGACGCCCTGCTTCCGCAGCAAACGCTTCCACGCTTTTCTGAATATCAGCAAAATCCTGATCACCTTCATAGGCTGAACCATAGACTCCGCTGATGGTGCGAGTCTCAGCCTGATGGCGACCCCAATCCTTTTCTAAAGCATCTGAAATTTCGCCCACAGTCGCCCTCGCTCTGGCTGCATTAACAGCCAATTCCAGTAAATTTCCTTCACCCGTTTTTGCTGCATCGGTCAGTGCGTCAAGTGCTTCCTGACAAGCATCAGTATCACGTTCAGAACGAATTTTCTTCAATTGAGCCACCTGTGATTCGCGCACAGCGGTATTATCGATATCAAGGATTTCGACTTCAGGCTCTTCGTCCAATTGGTATTTATTCACGCCGACAATGACCTCTTCACCACGGTCAATTCGTGCCTGACGCAGCGCAGCAGCCTGCTCAATACGCAGCTTCGGCATCCCCGATTCAACTGCTTTGGTCATACCACCCATACCTTCCACTTCATCAATGAGAACGCGGGCCTCTTTTACCAATTGATCAGTAAGCGATTCCACATAGTAGGAACCTGCCAACGGATCCACCACATTGGTAATACCCGTTTCTTCCTGAATAACCAGCTGGGTATTACGAGCAATACGAGCGGAGAAATCAGTTGGCAAGGCCAGAGCTTCATCCAACGCGTTGGTGTGCAATGATTGGGTTCCACCTAATACTGCGGACATTGCTTCTATGGTGGTTCTCATCACATTGTTGTATGGGTCTTTACTGGTGAGGCTCACACCAGAAGTCTGACAGTGTGTCCGCAACATCAGTGACTTTTCATTTTGCGGGTCAAACTTTTCTTTCATTAATGTGGACCACAAAATTCGGGCCGCACGCAATTTGGCAATCTCCATAAAGAAGTTCATGCCGATTGCAAAGAAAAAGGATAACCGGGGAGCAAACTTGTCCACATCCAGACCACTGTCGATGGCCGTTCTTACATACTCAATGCCATCGGCAATGGTAAATGCCAATTCCTGAACATTAGTCGCTCCAGCTTCCTGCATGTGGTAACCGGAAATGGAGATGGAATTAAACTTGGGCATATATTCTGCGGTGTAACCGATAATATCGGAGACAATACGCATGGAGGGCACTGGAGGGTAAATGTAAGTATTACGCACCATAAATTCTTTCAGGATATCATTCTGCAATGTGCCAGCCAGTTTATCTGGTGTTACCCCTTGTTCTTCAGCAGCCACAATATAGTTGGCCATTACGGGAAGCACTGCTCCATTCATGGTCATGGACACAGAGACTTTATCCAGTGGAATGCCATCAAACAGAACTTTCATGTCTTCAACAGAATCAATGGCTACGCCCGCTTTACCCACATCACCAACCACACGCTCATGGTCTGAGTCATAACCTCGATGGGTAGCTAAATCAAACGCCACTGACAAACCCTGCTGACCAGCAGCCAGGTTACGGCGATAAAAAGCATTAGATTCCTCCGCGGTAGAAAAACCAGCATATTGGCGTACAGTCCAAGGGCGGCCTGCATACATAGTCGCTTTTGGCCCACGCTTAAAAGGAGCAAAGCCAGGCAAACTGTCCTGATTCTCAAGACCCGCCACATCTTCAGCGGTATAAAGAGGCTTAACGGAAATACCTTCTGGAGTCTCCCAAACCAAATCATCCGGAGACTTACCCCGAGTTTCTTTTGTCGCCAAATCAACCCAATCAGAATAGGTGGGCTTTGAAATATCTGTCATTAAATACTACCTCAAATAAACTTGGGCTTTATTCGTAGCCCCAGACGCATAAAGTCTAGCTACATTGGGTATAGTTGAATTACACCCTGCTAACCAGCCATCCTTGCGTTATTCTAATTAATATATTCCTAACACAACATTGAGCAAACTTTCTGGTGTGCGGCAACATGCATATCCCCTCATTAACACCTTTAATCCGTACTCTTTAATAAACAGCATACTAAGTAGACACTATGGAATAGCCTCAGCTTTGAGGCAAGGTCCATTTTTTTCCCAAAAACTCACAAAATATTACATATAAATATAAAATTTGACCAATTTACCGCTACAATCAACAATAAACTCACCAATTCATAAACTGTTTTATTGGAGCACTGACATATCGCTACTATTTCTCACTACCATGTACTCACAAGCTTGCATGGTATTCAACCACGAGGTGTCGACCATCGAGTCCTACTAGCCCGTGCAGGGATTAACCCCACGCAGGTAGAACAAACCTCCAACCGAGTTCACACAGATCAGGTAGCCCGATTATTTCGCTTGGTACAACAAGAACTTGATGATGAGTTCATGGGATTTACAGCTCAACCCT
>JAJFKD010000122.1 GCA_021773405.1 Porticoccus sp. | reverse complement strand
TAACATTGGCGTTGTATTTCAAAATCACCAGCTCCTGTTTGATCGCAGTGTCTTTGATAATGTAGCTCTTCCATTATTGGTTTCTGGTTACCAGCCCAGAGAAGTAGGTCGAAGGGTTCGGGCTGCGTTAGATAAAGTTGGGTTGTTGGATAAGGAAAAACTTAACCCTATTGCTCTGTCAGGTGGCGAGCAGCAGAGGTTGGGCATAGCCCGTGCAGTAGTTCATAAGCCCCGAATTTTATTGGCAGATGAACCTACCGGTAACCTTGATCCAGAGCTTTCAGCAGAAATTATGGATCTATTTCGACAGTTTTGTGCAGTAGGCGTTACTGTCTTAATTGCGACACATGATGTAGATTTAATCTCCCAAATGGGTGTGCGGAGATTACAGCTACAAGAAGGCAGGTTAGTAGAGGATGGAGTGCCTGAGAATGCAGCGTAACTCCCAATATAATTCTCAACGTAATACTCGTTCTTCCCATTCTTCTCGCCATAAAGCAGATGAAATATCTTCTGGTCATCGTAAAACAGCGAAAGAATCTAGGCGTGGTGCCTCTGATGGCCGTGCTGCCTTTTTAGATAAATTCAGAAGTTATTTTCAGAACCACCAGCGTTTGTTCTTTGGCACGCTACGCCGCTTATTAGCAGAGCCAGTTCAAACCTTGATGACATCTCTAGTCGTAGCTATTGCACTGGGACTTCCTGCTGCATTATATGTGGGGGTGGTCAATTTGCAGCAGTTGGGAAGCCGTGTGGAAACTACTGCTCAGATGACCGTATTTTTAAAGAAAGAAGCATCTCAACAAGCAATAGATCAGCTTAGAAAAAATTTAGCATCAGACCAAGATTTCGCCACTGTTAAATATATTTCCAGACAGCAGGCACTGGATGAATTTCGTGTTCTCTCCAGTTTCGGCGACGTTTTGGAAATGTTGGATGAAAACCCGCTGCCGGCAGTTTTTATTGTGCAACCAGCAGTACACTTTCAACAGGATTTATCGGCAAGTGAGAAATTAGTCGATAAATTAAAAAAAATGACATTGGTTGATGATGTTCAGTTGGATATGAAGTGGATGCAACGTCTACAGGCGATGCTGGTTGTCGGTGAACGATTGGCCTTTTCTCTGGGTTTGGCGTTGGCGTTGGGTGTTTTATTAATTGTAGGCAACACCATTCGTCTTGCTATTGAAAACCGCCGAGATGAAATTGTTGTGGTGAAACTGGTGGGCGGCACTAATGCCTATGTCCGCCGACCTTTTTTGTATACCGGGGTTTGGTATGGACTTATTGGTGGTGTATTGGCCTGGGCTTTAGTTGTATTAGGGCTTCAGTGGATATCGGGGCCTGTTAGCCATTTAGCTGAGTTATATCAGAGCTTTTTTCAGCTTCAGGGGTTGGGTTTTTCAGGTTTGGCCGCACTTATAGGTATTGGTGCAGTTCTTGGCTTGGTAGGAGCTTGGCTGGCAGTTGCTCGGCACCTTAGCAAGATTGAACCAAAGTAGTTGTTTATTTGTTGTAAATAAAAGGTCTTTTTGATCTGAAGCAACGTGTTAAGGCAACTTTTTTGGGCTCTGGAAATCTAATGTCAAGATGGTAAACTACGTTCCCTTGAAATTTTGAGGTTGATATGAGTAAGAATCTGCAAACTGTGGATTGGATGTCCCCAGGAGCAAACCTGACAACATATATGCAGGGCGTAAATGCTGTTGCTGTGTTGTCTGCGGAAGAAGAGAAAGCACTCGCCGAAGATCTCTATTATCGTGAAGATCTTGATGCTGCACGCCGTTTGGTTTTGTCACACCTCCGCTTTGTTGTACATATTGCCCGTTCCTATAATGGCTATGGCTTGCCTCTTGGTGACCTCATCCAGGAAGGTAACGTAGGTCTTATGAAGGCAGTTAAACGCTTTAATCCAGAAAAAGGCGTGCGTTTAGTGTCATTTGCCGTGCATTGGGTCAAGGCAGAGATTCACGAGTACGTGCTGCGTAATTGGCGCATTGTTAAAGTGGCAACAACTAAAGCACAAAGAAAGTTATTTTTTAACTTACGCGGAGCTAAAAAGCGTTTGGCTTGGTTGACTAACGACGAGGCTAAAGCCATTGCAGATGATTTAGGTGTTGAGGTTAATCAGGTTCGCGAAATGGAGCAGCGGTTGTCAGCGAGGGATTCAGCCTTTGATGCGCCAACCGATGAAGATGATGAATCTGCATATCAGGCTCCGGCTTTATATCTTGAAGACAAAAATGCTGATCCTGCATTACAGGTAGAGCAGGAAGACAGCGAGAGAGATAGCTATGGTCGTATGGCTGAAGCCCTAGGTGAACTTGATGAGCGTAGCCGTGACATTATTCACAGCCGCTGGTTGGGTGAAGACAAGGCAACACTGCACGATCTGGCAGATAAATACAGTGTCTCTGCAGAGCGTATTCGTCAGCTTGAACAAAATGCGATGAAAAAAGTACGAGCAATAATGGAAGCATAACTGCTACGACTTTATATCGTTAAAAAAGCCGCAATTTGTGCGGCTTTTTTTATGTAACTCAGTTTTATGAAATTGATATAGAAAGCTCAGGTTTAATCCTGTCCCAGTTATTTCTCATCTGGGCATAGTTACATATAGATGCATAGATAGATGAAAACATAGGTAGCACCAATGAAAGGTTTAGCAGTTTGTTCAGCAATATCAGGCTTTATCGCCGTAGCTTTTGGTGCTTTTGGTGCCCACGCTTTGCGGGCTACTGTTGCACCAGAAATGCTTGCTGTGTGGGAAACAGCGATGCAATACCAAATGTTCCATGCATTAGCACTATTGTGCATTGTTGTTGCTGGTAGTCGTACGCCTAATAAATTGTTGTATGTTTCTGGATGGATTTTTGTTGTGGGGACGTTGTTGTTCTCGGGAAGTCTTTACGCATTAGTGCTCACCGGCATGAAAGCGTTGGGCATGATTACACCATTTGGTGGTGTTTTATTTTTATGTGGCTGGTTGGTCTTGGCTTTTGCATTAGTAAGGTTTGTTGCCGTCCAGCAGGCAGATCGCTAGGAAATTAAAAAGAAGTAAAAAGTAATTAAAAAAGAGTTTTAAATGGAGACCACTATTTGTGACTATTAGGTGTGGGTATTAAGTATGGATATTAGGCCTGAGTTCAAAAAAAAATCTATTCGAAGCTACGTAGTTCGAGCAGGTCGCATGACCGATGGGCAAAAGGCAGCATTCGAAAAATATTGGCCTGACTATGGGCTGAGCCTGCATGATGGTAGCTTGGATGCTGCAAAGGAGTTTGGGCGAAATGTACCCCAAGTTCTGGAAATAGGCTTTGGAATGGGTGGGTCGCTGTTACAAATGATACAAGCCGAGCCGGATAAAGATTTTATTGGTATTGAAGTACACCCCCCTGGAGTGGGCCGCCTGATTAATGATGCTGGAAAACTTGAGCTTCCAAACCTTCGTGTTTTTTTAGCTGATGCTATTGATGTGCTTGAAGATTGTATTGCCGATGCCAGTATTGACCGTTTTCAGGTTTATTTTCCTGATCCTTGGCACAAGAAAAAACACAATAAGCGTCGCTTAATCCAATCAGACTTTGTTCAAAAAATACGTACCAAGCTTAAAGTTGGTGGGGTTTTACATTTAGCCACTGATTGGGAGCAATATGCTGAACATATGCTTGAGGTTATGGATGCTGCCGAAGGGTATAAAAATACCATGGGCCCAGGGCAGTATTCACCACGCCCAAGTTTTCGGCCTGTAACCAAGTTTGAAAAGCGCGGCGAGCGATTGGGTCATGGTGTCTGGGATTTGTTGTATCAGCGAATGGATTAGTAGCGTTTAGTTAACAATGAGTACATCGCACAATAGTTGAGATAGTAGCTTTTCTGCGGTATTTCCGAGGAATAATCCAGCAACACCTTTTCGTGCATTGGTACCTATAACTAATGTATCGGCATCTACTGTTTCAACACAGTTTTGGATAATGATTTGTGGATTTCCTAACTGAACATGAACTCGATTTTTAGGAAGCTCAAAACGGTTTGCAATGAGTGCGTGTTCTGATTCGATGTCTTCTAGGTATTCGAAACCTAAATGAGCAGCTATAGCTTCTTTTTCATCGATTGCACTGACCAAGTGAACATTGCTATCAGTATCCTCAGCCAAATTTAATGCTGCTGCTAGGATGGCATTATTCAGTGCATCGTTGGCATCACTTTTTTTGTGCGTATCCAGTGCAGCAAGTACATTGCCCGTGACTGGTCGGTTGAAAGAATGCGCCAAGAGTACTGGGCAGGGAGAATACCTTAGTAAGCCTTTCACATCAGAACGATCGTGGTTGTTAGTAGTAATAATCATGTTTGCACCGATTTCGCGGGCTCGGTAACAGGCGGCCTTTAGGCATTGGTCATTCCACTCAATATGGGGAGATTTGATATGTGTGGCTATATTTTGGTGCGACACAAGAGTTTCTATCTGCTCTGAGCACCAATCCGTTAATACATCAATGGTAGAACGTTTATCTTCTTGTCGTGATTGAAACTGAATTATTTCCTCATCCGTTAAATAGCCACATGCAAAAATTTCAATAATGGCATTTGTTTTACACGCAAGCTCAACAGCTTTGAGCAAAGCTGTCTGATGTGGAGCCTCTGGCTCCATTACAACTAAGTATGTGAATCTGTTGTTCATCAGTTCCCCTTTTTTATAATCATAGGAAAATATGTATAAGCTGAATATAATCAGATGCTTGTACTAACCATAGAACATTTTCAGCTCTACTTATTGTTAAAAGTATTGTTTATTGATGTAGGGCAAAGGGATATAGCGTAAGAGGTGAACCATGAGTAAAAAAATAGCCGTTATCCTTTCGGGGTGTGGTGTGTTTGATGGCTCTGAGATTTATGAATCAGTCATTACGTTGTTATGTCTGGACAGGGCTGGGGCAGAAGCCCAATGCTTTGCTCCTAATATTCAGCAAATGCATGTAATCAACCATTTGACGGGTGAAGTGGCTGAGGGTGAGAGTCGGCAAGTCTTGGTTGAGGCGGCTAGGTTAGCCCGAGGAGAGATAAAAGATTTAGCTGATGCTAAAGCCGAAGAGTTTGATGCTGTCATTATCCCAGGTGGATTTGGTGCAGCAAAAAACCTTTGTGACTTTGCTGTGAAAGGATCTGACCTTTCATTAAACGAGGATTTGGCTCGTTTTGTTCAGGCTGTTCACCAAGCGGATAAACCAGTAGGGCTTATGTGCATTGCTCCGGCGATGGTAGGTAAGTTGTTTGGGGAAGGCGTTCATTTTACGATTGGTAATGATCAGGAAACGGCATCAGCAATTGAATCAACGGGTGGTGTGCATGAGCCATGCCCGGTAAATAATATTTGTATTGATGGCACTAATAATGTTGTCACTACACCTGCCTATATGCTGGCTTCCAGCATTAGCGAGGCTGCTAGTGGTATCGAAAAACTGGTAGCGGAAGTTTTGGCTAAGACAGAAGGTTAATAGTAAATGTCTGAGAATCCGTTTTGGGAATATTCATTAGTATATTATTCCCAGCCGGAGGTGGCCCAGTGTTGTCTCGAATACCAGGATCGGTATGGAGCCAATGTTAATATATTGCTCTTGTGTTGTTGGTTGGGATCACTTGGGGTCTTGATCAAACCTAAGGATCTTGAGCAGGCAAACTTAACGATAAAATCTTTGGATTTACATGCAGTACAGCCACTTCGTGCAGCTCGGCAATTTGTAAAAACATTAAAGCCTCCGGCTGATGAGTTGTATAGCAACCTTAAGCAAGTTGAACTGATGGCAGAACAAATAGTCCAAAATGATCTGTTTCAGTGGTCTATGCGTAAAGGGTTTATTAGGAATAAAAAGTTCATAGGTAAACAGGAATTTATTAGTGCGAGCACTGCTTCAGCAGTACAAATGAAAAACTTGAATACTTATTTGTCTCTATTAGATTGCGGTTCTATTTCAGAAGGTAGCCCATTATGTAATGGGCATGATTAACTCGTCGAATACTGCTGATTTTAAGTTAATTTCGACAAGTTTTAAGTTACCATTGCCCACTGGTTTGAGCTAACTGATTTGGGCCAATCAATTTGGTCTCTTCAATAAAGGATAGTTTTATGAAAATTAAATATTTGGTGCTCGCCTCTGTAGTAGCGGTCACTCTTACAGCTTGTAACGAGAAAGAACAAGTTGAGCAGGCATCAGAGGTTGAAGAGCAAACTCAGCAAGTGGTAGAAGAGGTAAGTGCAGACCTGGCGCTGGACACCCAATTGAAAAAATTTAGCTATGTAGTAGGTGTTGATATGGGTGGGCAATTCCGCACCTCCGATATCAATATTGATCGAGAAGCTTTTGCTGCGGGTATGGCAGACTCTTTGGATAACAAGCGCCCTCGAATTGATAAGGAAGAACTGGAAACAGTTGTACAAAGTTTTCATGCAGAACAACAGGCCAAAATTAAAGACCATCAAGAAACACAACAAATGGCCGCAGAGAAAAATATTCAGGAAGGAACAGCATTCCTCTCTGAAAATAGTGCAAAAGATGGCGTGAAGACGACAGACAGCGGTTTGCAGTACAAAGTTATTACTGCGGGTACAGGCGCTTCTCCAACAGCGGATAGCCGCGTAGAAGTGAATTACCGGGGTACGTTGGTTGATGGTCGTGAGTTTGATGCGTCAGCGAAGCATGGTGGTTCAGTTGAGTTGAATGTCAGTGAAGTTATTCCTGGTTGGACCGAGGCACTGCAAAAAATGAAAGAAGGTGCTAAATGGGAATTATATCTACCTTCTGAATTGGCTTATGGCCCCCAGGGTACAGGTGGAATTATTGGGCCAAGTGCAACGTTAATTTTTGAAGTAGAGTTGCTTAAGGTTCTAGGTTCTAAATAAAAAGCTTTGCAATAAAAAAGGCCCTATATGGGCCTTTTTTATTTGATGTTTTAAGAGGAAATTTTAAATAGTTAGTTTTATTTCTTAATAGCTATTCGTATTAATTGCTACTTAAAATTTTCTCACGGTGATTAGTGTGTAGAACCTCGATCATCTTATCTTCGGCACCGAGCCGTGTCGCCAAAGACTCCCCTAGTCCAGATAAATCATTAGCCAATGTTTTTAGGTCATCGGTTTCTAAGTATTTATCATTAAAATCCAGAATGATTTCAGTTGTTGCATCGATGGTCTGAAATAGATTGTCAGCTACTTCCAGCCCGCTGTTGTCTTTAAGTTCTTGGCCTTCTTTGACCAATTGGTCGTAAATTTCAAAATGTCCTGCAGAGGCATAATCCACAAGGATTTCACAAAAGCTTTTAAGCTTTTCTCCATGGACCGTATTGTCGCTGTTGAAATCGTTTATTTCACCAAGGGCACAAAAGCACACCAGCATTTCCTGGCGTTCTTGTAACCAATTATCTATTAGGGAGCTAACACCACCCCAGCGTTCTTGCGCAGATTTACAATTCTCAAGCATAAACGGCAGCTTTTTCTATGAATTTAACCAAGGATATGCAAACCGGCACGGTGTGACAAGGCTTTTCATTATGGCTATTTGAATGCATAAATGATGATCCACGGCAGAATCATGGCAGTGATGGCTCCTGTTAGTCCCAGCCCAAGGCTGGAAAATGCACCACACTTTCCACTCACCTCAAAAGCGCGGGCTGTCCCTACGCCATGGGCGCAAATACCTAATACAAAGCCTTTGATGCGATCATCTGAAATTCCTATCCATCGAAACAGTAAAGGTCCAAATACCGCGCCTATAACACCAGTAAATACTACGATTCCTGCCGTAAGCCCCGGTTCACCATTTATCTTCTCTGCAATACCAAGGGCGATAGGTGTTGTGACTGATTTTGGCGCAACAGATATAAGGGTTTCAGGTGTGGCCCCTAAAATCCAGGCAATGGAAAGTGCCGAGATAACAGCAAAACTGGCGCCAAAAAACAGAGTAAGCAATAAAGGCTTGGTTAGGTTGCGGATATGATGAAATTGTTGGTGAAGTGGAATGGCAAGAGCAACCGTTGCTGTGCCCAATAAAAAGAACAGTGGTTGGTTTGCTTTGCGGTAATCACTGTAATCAATATTTATGAGTAGTAATACCGCGCTGACTAAAATAGGCGCAGTGACCAACGGGTGAAGAAGTGAAGATATGATCGGCCTAGATTGACTGATTCCGTAGAGCCAAAAAGCGAGGCTGAATGCGAAAAAAGTAAGCATTAAAAGCAAAACTGGCGTGATGATTTCTACCATTACTGTTCTGCCTTTGGCTTAGACAGTTTTGGTTTTGCCATTACATATTTCATTAACAGGGCGGTAATAATCATTGTGACCAGTGTTGAGATAATAATAACCCCTGTAACAGCGAGCCATTGATTGGCAGGTATTTTTGTCAAAAAGAAAAAGCCTACACAGGCCGGTACAAACATAAGGGATAACCAGCGAATCATAAAATGAGCGGCATCGCCGAGCCCAGTGGATAATTCTCTGCTGCTAAGCTGGAGATAAATAAAAAGCAATATCATGCCGATAACAGGCCCAGGTATGGGTAGGCCGCTGTAATGACTAGAGGCTTCTCCAATGCCTTGAAATAGTAGCAGTACCAGTAAACCTTTTAGCATGGTGTAAAGGGGCTCTTTTATATCGCCAGGTGTAACTTTTTTACGATTTATTTTTTTTCAATATTTGTGAAATACCCAGTAGTGCAAGGAATAAAAAGCACAACAAAGTCCAAGCGGGAATACTTAAACTGAGGAACGTCCATTGGACTTCGGCACAGTTGCCATCCCCTCGAAATAGCATGCTCATTGCTTCAGTAAAACTAAATGCATCGAATAAGTATTCAGCGGGCGGTCCACAGGCCGGTACCTGATCTTCTGGAAGGCTTTGCAACCAGAGCTGTTTACCGGAAAAAAAGCTACCTGCTAGTGCACTCAGTGCGATAAAGAACCCATAGATTTTTAGGCCGTTATTATGAATGAGGGCTAACAGGGCAAACATACCTGTGATAATGACAAATGCCCTTTGGGTGATACATAGATAACAGGGAGTCAATTCCATTACATGCTGCATATACAACGCAGTGGCGATAAGTCCATTACAGATTAGAAAAATTAATAAGTTGGTTTGTCTGCCAGTGAGCATTCTCTGTTCTCCAGTGTAAGTGCCAGGTGCATTTTAGCCCGGTTATTTTGCAAGCACATTAAATAACACGCTTTGACCCCAGAGCTGTATTAGAATTCTTTCTTAATGGTTTAAAAATGAATAAGAAGTTGAGGGCGCTCATTCAAAAGCAACGGTCAGCTCCTGGGTTTTGAATGATGTTATTGTTTTCGGGCTTGTTTAGACTGGTCGCTGTTAGCAAACGCAATAATTTTTGGGAATATCTGGGTAAATTCCTGATCTAATAATTGGTAATCCCGTAACAACTGGGGGAAGGCTTTATCCAGTGCTATAGGTGTTTTAAATCGTTGCCCGACCCGTTCCAGAATATATTTCAGTTTGTCCATATCGGCATAGCCTTCTAGCCATTGTACCTTGGGAGCGACCTCACTAAATCGCTTGGCACCGGGTGGTAGATGAGGTTCATATTCAGATAAGAGTCGATAGAAATCTTGGCAGTAATCACCCAGAGGTTGGTGGTGAAATTTTTCCCAGTTGGAGGCGAGAAAATGATCGTAGCAAATATCAATGAGAATACCGCCAAAGCGACGGTAGGGCGGCTCTATACGGGCAATGGCATGTTTTACCTCAGGCAGTGAGTCGGTAAATACATCTATTTTTCGGTGCAGTGAAATTCCGGTTTCCATAGCCTTGGGGCGTTCTCCCCGTAGCGGCCCTTTGACAAAATCCCCTAACAGACCACCTATCATGGTTTCCGGGCAGTCTCCGGAAAGGTAGATGTGGGCCAAATAGTTCACAGAAAAAAATTCAAAGTGGGAAATCGTACTGTTGGTAATAACTGGCTAGAAAATCATCGAATGATTGTGTGTCATTTGCTTCAATTTGCTGTTGATTTTTCAGGGAGTCAGCAGCCATTGCTCGGTATTGTTCCATAACTTCTACTGGTAATTCTTTTTTCAGAAAATACTCACGGTGTTGTATGGCATGATTCATGGCAACCCTGAAGTAGGTTTGCCCCGTTTCTTTCATTTCATTAAGGATGCGGGCGGATGGAGTCTGGTCTGGGTTATCCAGTAATTGGGCCAATTTCTGCAGCGTTTTTTCGTATCGTCCCGGTTGCTTGCATTGTTCAGTTTGGTTATGTCGATCCAACAATTGAGCCACAGGAATCATTTCGTCAAAGAGAGAATGGCTCCATTCCAGGAAAGACCGCATCTGGCTACCGTCATGAAGCATCAAGTCGGGGTTGCGCCCTTGGTAAACCATCATCCGCTGGTTGTTCAGAATATTACGATATTCCTGATCGTCAGTAGGAGGACTTTTCGATAATAGACAAGTGAGTAGGAAAACATCCATAAAGTCGATCTGCTCACGATCGATACCTAATGGTTGAAAAGGGTTGAGGTCGACACAGCGTACTTCGATATATTCCACACCACGTTCCCACAGTGCTCCCAGTGCTGTTTCACCTGATTTGGTGGTGCGTTTTGGGCGAATAGTACCGTAAAACTCATTTTCAATTTGTAGTAAATGTTTGCTGAGCTGTTGGTACTCACCATTGGTGTTTTTGATGCCGATGGCTTCATAGTCGGGGTACGGTTCTACTAGTGCATGTCGCAGTGTTTCCACGTAGTTGTGTAAGTCGTTGTAGCAGACCACTAACTCTTCTTGCGCTTTACTCTGGTAGCCTAAATCGCCCATACGTAGAGATGTCGCATTGGGGATATGGAGGCTATGCTCATCTGTCCCGAAAGGTTCTAGATTATGATCGCGCCCTTTTACAAAACTACGGCAAACACCGGGCGAGGCACCAAACAGATACAGCAATAGCCAAAAATAGCGACGGAAATTACGAATCAGTGCAAAATAATTGTTGGTTTTGAAATCTTGCAAAGATTGCCCAGGGCTTTCTTCCTGTTTCAGTATTTCCAATAGTTCGTCGGGTACAGAGAAGTTGTAGTGAATCCCCGCGATAGTTTGCATCAAGCGCCCATACCGATGCCCCAGACCTATTCGATAAATACTTTTCATCTGCCCGACATTGGATGAGCCGTATTGCCCCACAGGAATATCACTATCGCCACTCAGTTGGCAGGGCATGCTATTAGCCCAGAGCAGTTCATCACCTATTTGGCGGTAGGTATAACGATGAATATCTTCCAGGGTTTTTAGTACTTGGTCAGCATCACTAGAGGGTGGCGTAATAAATTCTAATAATGATTCTGAATAGTCTGTGGTTATTTGTGGATGTGTCAGTGCAGAGCCAAGTGCTTTAGGGTGTGGCGTATGTGCCAGTGTTCCTTTTGGGGTGACTCTTAGACTTTCTTTTTCAATTCCACGGGTAATCCCTGAGAGCAGTTTGGAATCACTGTTTTTGGCCAAGATACTCAGGCGATTTTTTAACAGGGGCACAATTGTTTCCTTGTCGGAGGCATCAGGCAGTTATTGACTGCGTTGGTAGCTCAGGATTTCCAGATTTATTCAGTTCACATGAAATAATTTTGACTCGAAGCTGAATGTCTTTGGCGTTTAATTCCATCAGTTGGTTAAGGGCGATATCCCGGTAAGGCGTTCTAAATAACTGGTTAGCATCACAGCCATTTATCCATTCCAGCGATTTAGTAAGAAATTGCTCGTGTTGGTTTTGCAAAATAAAAACAGTCATGTGTTACAGCGAGGCCATGCTGGTTGAATAGATAGAGGTAAGTTTATCTGAAAATGTTTGTTCTAGCATTGAGTAAAAAGGTCCTCTCGGTTGTTTTTGGTTGAACCTATTTTGAAATAAAACTGAAATTATTCTGACATGAGACCGTCATGGCTTGGTCACATCATTGAGGCGTTTGCTTTATACGGCGTTAGGTTTAAAAGGTGTGTGCGATGAAGGTAACAGTATTTGGCGGTGGTTATGTAGGTCTAGTGACAAGCGCTTGTCTGGCACATGTGGGTCACCATGTTATTTGTGTGGATCTTGATGTAAAAAAAGTGGAAATGTTACGGCAGGGTATTTGCCCAATTTTTGAGCCAGGGTTGGAAGATTACCTGATAGATTGTCAACGCGAAGGGTTATTAGAGTTTACGGAAGAGCCGGCCCCCGCCATCGAACATGCTGATCTAATCTTTATTGCCGTGGGCACACCTACGGATGAGGATGGTACGGCAGATACCCGCCATGTGTTGGATGTCGCCAGGACTGTAGGAGAGCATCTCAACGATTTCACTGTAGTGGTTACCAAATCTACTGTGCCTGTTGGTACAGCCGATGCGGTAAAAGATGAAATGAAGCGTATTTTAGATCGGCGAGGTGTTGATGTGGCATTTGAGGTGGCTTCTAACCCCGAATTCCTCAAGGAGGGGGCTGCTATTGCCGACTTTATGAAACCAGACCGTATTGTGGTGGGAACCAGTTCAGAGCGCGTAGCCGATATTATGCGAGAGCTGTATGCACCGTTTAATCGCAATCATGATCGCCTGATGGTGATGGATATTCGCTCCTCGGAGCTTACAAAGTATGCTGCTAATGCCATGCTGGCGACCAAAATCAGTTTTATTAATGAAATAGCAAACTTGGCGGAGCATTTGGGTGCAGATATTGAAGAAGTTCGCCAAGGTATTGGGGCGGATCCTCGCATTGGTTACCACTTTATCTACCCTGGTTGTGGTTACGGCGGCTCTTGCTTCCCAAAAGATGTTCGTGCTTTACAGGTAACCGCAGAAAAAGCCGGTTATCAGCCACATTTGTTATCTGCTGTACAGAATGTGAATTACCATCAAAAGCAGCGTTTGTTTCATAAGGTTTGCGATTATTTTAATGGTGATTTAGTTGGCAAAACCATTGCCATTTGGGGTTTGGCTTTTAAACCAAGAACAGATGATATGCGTGAGGCGCCGAGTCGTATTCTTTTGGAAGCGCTATGGGATCATGGAGCTCGAGTGCAGGCTTATGACCCCCGCGCCATGGAAGAGTGTCAGAGAATCTATGGTGATCGCGATGATCTGGCATTAATGGGCACTAAAGAAGCGGCCGTTAAAGAGGTGGATGCTCTAGTGATTTGTACCGAGTGGAAGCACTTTTGGGCACCAGACTTAAAAGTGTTAATGGAAAAAATGAAGCGCCCTGTAGTAATTGATGGGCGTAATTTATATGACCCTGCTCGCATGGCTAATGCTGGGTTTGACTACTTGGCCGTGGGCCGGCAAGGAATAGCGGGTAACACTTTGAGCCTAGCTGCTGAAAAAATCGATACAAAGTTAGTTGCTAATGCTTAATGGGTTTAAGGTGATAGCTTTGGTAGGGGGTAAGGTGCAGTAATGCTTGAGTCATTGGCGGCCTTATCACATTTTATACCCTGTTGAAGGTCACCCCAGTGGACCAGTTCAAGCCTGCCATTGTTGTGCTCCACCAATGCGGTACAACTTTCAATCCAGTCGCCATCATTGCAATAGAGAACGCCGTCGATGGAGCGGATTTCTGGTTGGTGGATATGTCCACAGATAATACCGTCGACACCTCGCCGCATTGCTTCATCTGCTGCAGCTTTTTCAAAAGTAGCAATGGCCTTTCGAGCATTTTTGACCCGGTTTTTGATGTAATAGGCCATAGACCAATAGGGCAGCCCAAGGAGTTTGCGTATTTTGTTGCCCCAGCGATTTAGGCGGATCAAAAGGCTGTAAGTGGTGTAACCAATAACTTTGATCCAACGGCTACAAAGTACCGTATGATCAAACTCATCTCCATGCATCAATAAAAGCTTTTTCCCGGCTTTGGTGGTGTGTATGTAGTCTTTGTGAATTTCAACATTAAGGACAGAATCACCAATAATTTCCCGTACGAGTCCATCATGGTTGCCGGGAATATAGATAATCTTGGTGCCAAGATTTGCCATGGCAATGATTTTTCGCAATACAGCATGATGGCTGGATGGCCAGAAAAAGGAGCGTTTCATAGCCCAGAGATCGATCATATCGCCGACCAAATAGAGTTTGTCGCAGCTGGTATTATTGAGGAAATCCAGCAGGAACTCTGCTTTACAGTCGCGGTCTCCAAGATGAATGTCCGATAACCAAATAGCGGGGTAGTGCATACATTACTCCTCTTTCTGGCAAAGGTAGTGGTCAAAGATGACACAAAAAAGGCAACTTTAAGACACTTTGATTGCACTTGAGGGTGAAGCTTGTAAACGGCACTTATGGATGGACTTATTTCGGGCTATGATGGGTAAAACTGAACAGATTCTGGTCATATGTATAAACAATGAGTAGGGTGCTGTCACACTTTTTCAGGTAATGTATTTGAATGAATAATGATGGTGTTTAGATAATGGTTTGGCTGAAAAAAATCCTTCCTCCATTGATCATTTTAGTGGTGGCTATTTTGGTTGTTTCAGGTTTATCTTTTTTGCGCCCAAAACCTGAATCACAGGCATTTACTGAGCCGGCAGCACCCAAGGTTAAGGCGATGATAGCTGAGCCAAAACCTCAGCAAATCATGGTTCACACCCAGGGAACGGTGCGCCCGAAAAGGGAAATCGAACTGGCTTCGCAGGTTTCTGGTCAGATAGAGTTTGTTGCAGATATCTTTGTTGATGGTGGCTTTTTCAAACAGGGAGATGTGTTCTTAAGGCTTGATGATAGAGATTATAAAATTGAGGTGATTAGGGCTAAATCCCGTGTTGCTGAAGCCGAACAGTTACTTGCGACTGAACAAGGGCGTGCATTCCAAGCTAAGCGTGAATGGCGTGACCTCGGCAACAAAGCAGGCAATGCCTTATTTTTGCGTCAACCACAGTTAAAAGCTGCAGAGGCTGCGGTTGAAGCGGCAAAAGCGGATCTCGATCAGGCCAAATTAAACCTTGAACGTACCAGTATAAAAGCGCCATTTGATGGCCGGGTGCGAGAGGTAAAAGTCAACCTGGGACAGTATTTGACTACTGGTAAGAATGTTGCACAAATCTTTGCTATCGATGCCGTAGAAGTTCGGTTGCCGTTAACACCCTCCCAAAGTGAGTTATTAGAATTACCGTTAACACCTGATCAGGTAATTAATTTACCTGTGGTCCTGTCTACCAAGATGGGTGAGCATAGATGGCAGGGCAATATCTCGAGAACTGATGCCAGTATTGATCCGCGTAGCCGTGTTATTTATGGGATTGTGGAAGTACCAAAGCCTCTTGATGGTGATCACCCGCTGATGGTTGGTTTATTTGTTAATGCGGAGATATTGGGCAAGCAGTTCGAGCATGTTGTCGCGATACCTCGTATGGCTCTGTACGAAAAAGAAAATGTGCTTGTTGTTACAGAAGGCCAACAGCTAACTATCCAGCCGGTGTCCGTGTTGCAATATCGTGGTGGCATTGCCTATGTAACTGGCATCCAAACAGGGGATGTTGTTTTGTTAGACCGGCCGGGTTATGTGGTTGATGGTATGAAAATTGAACCTGTAGTTGAAACATCTGATCACTTGGTGGTTCAGCAGCCATGAAAACTGCCAGTAAGGGATTTCTTGCCTGGTTTGTTCATAACCCCATCGCAGCTAATTTATTAATGATGATGATTCTGGTGGGTGGTTTTACCGGATTATCTGGCCTTGATAAGGAGATGTTTCCCAAGATTCCACGTGATGTGGTTCAGGTGGTGGTGCCTTATCCAGGGGCAGGACCTAAAGAAGTAGAAGAGCAAATCTGTATCAGGGTAGAGGAAGAAGTCCACGATCTGGATGGTATTGAGGAGCTTCGATCTTTTGCTTATCAGGGTTCAGGGCGAATAGAGATTGAGGTAGCTGATGGTTATGACACTCAAAAGCTGCTCAATGACGTTAAATCCCGTGTAGACGCTATTAATACTTTCCCGGTCGATTCTGAACGACCAGAAATCAGAGACATCCTTGCTCGCACCCAAATTCTAAGCATTGCTGTTGCGGGCCCTCTGAATGAGTGGGACCTAAAACAGCTTGCCGAAGAAATCCGGGATGAAGTGACAGAACTACCAGGAGTGACACTGGCAGAAATTGGTGGAACACGCCCTGAAGAAGTTTCGGTTGAGGTCTCAGAAGAAACCCTGCGTCAGTATCAGCTTCGTTTTGATGATGTGGTGGAAGCAATTCGTCGTTCTTCCATCAATTTGCCTGCTGGTGAAGTGCGAGAGGAAGCCGGAGACATCGTGTTGCAAACACGGGGGCAGGCCTATAATCGCGAGGATTTTGAACGCATTGTAGTGCTGCGAAATAACGATGGTACACAAGTCCACCTTGGCGACATTGCACATATCAACGATGGTTTTGCCGAGCAGGATTTAGTGTCCAAGTTTAATGGCAAGCCAGCGGTATTTATCAACTTATTTAATACTAGAAACCCTGATGTCATCACGACATCAGAAGCTGTTAGAGAATATATTGATCGACGACTTCCTACTCTGCAACAGGGTGTGGAGTTAGTGATTTGGCGCGATTTATCTGTTTACTTAAATAGCCGTATTGATTTGTTGCTCAAAAATGCTTTGGGCGGTTTGATATTGGTTTTTGGGTTGTTGGTATTCTTTCTGCGGCCAGCCTTGGCATTCTGGGTGGCAATGGGTATCGGCATTTCCTATTTGGGTGCACTGTGGTTAATGCCCTATTTGGGGATCAGTGTGAATGTTGTTTCTATGTTTGCCTTCCTATTGATTCTCGGCATTGTGGTGGATGATGCAATAGTGGTGGGTGAAAGCGTTTATGCCCACTATGAGCGGGGCCTGAGCGGTAATGAAAGTGCGGTAATGGGAGCAAAATCGGTTTCCAAGCCGGTTACGTTTGCGGTGTTGACGACCATGATTGTTTTTGTCCCCATGATGTTATTACCGGGGGATTCCACCAAGTTAATGGCGGTAATGCCTAAGGTAGCGATTATTGCTCTGGCCTTTTCCTTGCTGGAATCTTTTTTGATCCTGCCGGCGCATTTGCGACACATGAAGCCCGAAAAAGAGCCGAAATGGTTAATTGCTAAGTGGGTTCATCATGGTCGGCAGCATACTTCGTCGGCTTTGAAAAAGTTTGCTGACAATCAGTTTCGGCCGTTATTAGAACGTGCCTTGCGTCATAGCTATATCACTATCGCGACATTTATCGCCATACTCATCGTTGTGCTTGGGGTTTTCTTTACGGGCTGGCTGAGGGTGTCTTTCTTTCCAGTGGTAGAAGGTGAATATTTACGTGCTTCCGTTGAGCTGCAGGAGGGGAGTGGCTTTGGTAGATCGTTGGAGATCATGGCGCAGTTAGAACAATCAGTGAATGATTTGAAAAAAGAACCGTTACTTATTAGTGCCAGTGGCCAGTCAGTATTAAAAAACCATTATGCCGAGAGCAAAGAGAATAATGTTTTTATCGTGCTGGAGTTGTCCAGTAATGAAAGTCGTTCAGTGTCGTCGAGAGATGTTGCCGAATTATGGCGAAAGCATATTGGCCCGGTAGAAAACGTCGAGGAGTTTGATGTTGAATATACGTTGATGGGTAAGCCTAAGGATATCAATATGGTTCTGAAAGGGCGCGATATTGATGTTTTGCGCGGTGCAACGGAAGAAATTGAATCTGCGTTACTAAGCTACACAGGTGTTCATAACGTGTCGGACTCCATGCGTTCGGCTCGCAAAGAAATAGAAATCAGTTTGACAGATCATGCGAATACCCTGGATGTAGGGCTAAGCGATATTGCTAGTCAGCTACGTAATGCTTTTTATGGTGCTGAGGCTCAGCGTATTCCCAGAGAACGTGAAGATGTCAAAGTCATGGTTCGATACTCTGCTGCTGAGCGTGCGACGATGTCATCTCTTGACGAAATGCGAATTCGTACGGCGGATGGTAGAGAGCTTCCATTTAATGCTGTTGCTGATGTGGAATTTGTACCGGGCTATACCGAGATTAAACGCCGGGATCGAATGCGGATGGTAGAGATCAAAGCTGAGTTGTCCAGAGGCTCTGCGTCGGCTAATGAAATTGTCTTTGCATTGAAAAAACAGTTCTGGCCAGAATTAGAGAAAAAATACCCGGGTATTACCCTACAAATTGATGGTGCCCAGAAGGATCAGACAGAATTTGAGACTGGGTTTTTGCAAATGATGGCGCTGGCGCTGCTGGCTATTTATGCATTGTTAGCCGTAGAGTTTCGTTCTTATTGGCAGCCTGTAATTATTCTTAGTGCTGTGCCCTTTGGTATTGCGGGTGCGATTGTTGGGCATATTCTGTTTGGTAAAGAAATCAGCATGCCTTCAATGATGGGGGTGCTGGCGGCAGCAGGTGTAGTGGTCAATGATAACTTAGTGTTAATTGATCGCATTAACCAACTGATAAAAGAAGGTTGGCACCCTTATGAGGCTGTCATGCAGGGTGCGCGAGATCGCTTTAGACCTATCGTGTTAACGTCCCTCACAACATTCTTTGGGTTGATGCCTATCTTATTTGAAAAAAGCGCGCAGGCTCAATTTTTGATCCCCATGGTTATTTCACTGGCTTTTGGCGTCTTGTTGGCCACTTTTGTGACCTTAATTCTTGTGCCTGCTATTTATGTGTCTGGTGAGAGAGTGAAGGAAGCTTGTCAGCGTTGGCGCTCTGGCGAAGGTTCTTCAGAAATATCGGTAGGTGAAGGTGACTCTAGAAATTTTTAGCTAAGTTTTTATAAATTAAATTTATTCACAATTAATCAATAGGCATAAAAACGATGAACCTCATCACTACAGCTACAGATTTGGCCATTATTATTGAATTATCCGTTGCCCCCGTTTTTTTATTAGCGGGTGTTGCAGGTTTTCTCAATGTGATGTCTGGCCGTTTGGGAAGGATAGTAGATCGGGCTCGTGTAGTTGAGGTTAGGGAGTCGGGTCTTCGTGACCCAAAACTGCGCGCAATTGCCCACAGAGAATTGGTGGTTTTGTGGCGTCGGGTCAATATTATTAATTGGTCTATTGGCTTTTGTACTGCATCAGGCTTGTTGGTGTGTACATTGATCGTAAGTCTTTTTATCGGTGGTTTTTGGGGCTTGAATATTGGTGCTTTGATTGTGGGGTTTTTTGTTTTAGCACTTGTGCTGTTGATTATTGCGCTGACTTATTTTTTAAAAGAAGTTCAGTTGGCGACACGCACATTACGCATTGGAAAAGAGCTGCCGATGGAGGAAGCAGAATAGGCTGAGATAGAGTGAAGTGTTGAAGGTAAACTGGAGTAAATTAAAGAAGGCTGTGCACCTTCTTTAATTTACTGGTTATGGCGAGATCAGGGACGTTGGATATCGTACTTTTTCATTTTTAGGTACAACGTACTTTTGGCAATATTAAGCTCTTTCGCTGCCTTGGTTAGGTTGCCACCTTGTTCTCTAATCGCTCGACTAATAACTTCTTTTTCGGCCAAGCCTAGAGGGTTAGTTTCCTCTTCTTCAGCAACTTCATTTTTATGTGCCAGCAGGAAGTCTTGAGGAAGATCACCTGGGCCCAGTTCCATTTCGTCAGACAGGAAGAATGCTGCTGTAATTAGGTTGCTCAGTTCACGGATGTTGCCAGGCCAACTATGCTTTTCTAATAGTTCCAGCAGTGGCTTGCTTAGGCGTTTGGCGCCAGCTGCGTGCTGTGTCACCAGGTGATTGAAAATATTTTGTGCTAATAGTGACACATCACCTTTACGCTCACGTAGGGGTGGTACCGTTAACGTCATGGATGAGATGCGATAGAACAGATCCATTCTAAAACGACCTTCTGCAACTTCTTGTGTTAGCTCTCTATTAGTCGCAGCGATCAGGCGGAAGTTAACTTTACGGGGTCTGGTTTCACCCACTCGGCAAATTTCAGATTCCTGAAGCACACGTAAAAACATTGGCTGGAGATCCAGTGGCATTTCGCCAATTTCGTCCAAGAATAGTGTGCCGCCATTGGCGGCTTCAATTTTACCGGCCATGCCACCTTTGCGAGCACCGGTAAACGCACCTTCTATGTGACCAAACAGTTCGCTGGCTAACAGATCACGAGATAGTCCTCCACAGTTGAGAGCAACAAACTCACCACCTTGGCCGGCGCCATCTTCATGCATGGCGCGAGCAAACAATTCTTTACCAACACCGGTTTCACCTTGAAGCAGCACAGGTATGGGTGCTTTAGAGAGCCGCTTGGCTTGTTGCACCGCCATCATATAAGGAGGGCTCTGCCCTACCAGGCGCGAAAAACCCTTGGCTTCTTCAGGCTCTGCTGAAGGTGCGGCACTGTTACTATCAGTTCCACCTTGAATAGGGCGTGATGGCAGTGGAATAACAGCCAAATAACCAATGGCTGAGCCTTGATGCATAACAGGTTCAATCCAACGTTTATCAATTTGATCCAAAACGGGGACTGCGGCCTCGGCCTGATACTTGCCTTCATCATTTAAGGTAAGAATAGGGTTGTAAGGCGTTAAATTAATTTTTATGCCCCTGGCAGCTAAAACCCTGTCAGCCTGGGTATTTGCACGAATAAGTTTGCCGTCCAAGTCAAATAGCAGTACGCCATCATTACAAGATGAGGCGAAATTATTAATTGTTACGCCTAATAGGGAGTCTCTTTTTGCCAGCTTCAGCTGTGCAAATTGCCCTTCGATTCGGCGAGCACCTGAAATAGCCAAGGCTAAGCAGTAGTCGTGTAGCGTATTTTCTAGGCCGGAAATATTGACAGCGCCGAGTAACCGTTTTTCGAACGGATCACGAATAACTGCAGCAGAGCAGGTCCAGCGACTAATGTTTTCACAGTAGTGTTCAAATGCATGCACTTGAACGGGAGCTGCAATGTTTAGGGCGGTTCCTATCGCGTTGGTACCCGCTGCCTGTTCAGTCCAGTTGGCGCCAGGCCTCAATCTATAGTTGGTTGCAAGTTCCAGAGTGGCAGGATCACCTTCATAGTCAAGAATAGTTCCTGTGGGTGAGACCAAATGCATGATCGTCCCTGATTCTGCCAGCAACTCTTTAGCTTCACGCATAATCACATCTGATGCGGATAGGAGTTCATGGTGCTCATTTCTAAGGCTTTGGAGTTGGTCACTATCTAGTTCCAGACCACTCTTGGCGACATGGGGATCTACATGGCTGGTAACACAGCGTTGCCAGGAATCCTTAATAACGGGGCGCACGGTGTCGTCGGGCATGTTGCCGCTGGTTTGTAGTTTCTCTCTTGCCGAAGCAATTCGAGTCGGATGAGAAACCGCCGTTGAGCCCTTAAGGGAAGAATCGTTATTCATGGTACATTCGCATAGTTATTACAGCCTCAGACATACAATTATAGATTAGTAGCGCCTATTTTGTCTTTTTGTCCGTTTTCTTCTTGCTTAAATTAGCCTGTGGATATGGGTGAGCTGGGGCAGTTAATGCATAGAGTCCAGTTTTGTTGGACACTTCTTATACACCATGCTTTAATTCGGTTCGATTAATGCTCGGCCAATGACTGATAATCATACGGTTTTGAGGTTTCGGAGGGAAGCATTAATCGGTTAGTTTTTGTAAGCCAATAATTTTTAATGATAATTTCTCATTGGCACGACTGTTGCAATAGTCGTATCCGAGGGTATCCCCGTCACTAATCGGCAGGCTCGTCCGGTCGTAAAGCAGTTTTGTGGTAGGGGGTAGAAGTTAACAACTCATAATTAGAGGATATAAACTTGAATGATTTAACCAATCCCGTTGAAGTTCTGGGTATCGATGCCGGCGGCACGATGACCGATACTTTTTTTGTGCGTGCGGATGGCACATTCGTAGTTGGTAAGGCACAAAGTGATGCCGATGAAGCCAACGCGGTTCTTGAGTCAAGTGTTGATGCACTTGCTCACTGGGACACAACCGTAGAAGAAGTTTACCCGCAGATGGTTACCTGTGTATTCTCAGGTACAGCCATGTTGAACCGTGTTGTAGGTCGTAAAGGTCTGCGTACTGGTTTGATCGTAAGTAAAGGTTTTGAAGATTTTCACCGTATGGGTCGTGCGATTCAGTGCTACCTGGGTTACGCGTTTGAAGATCGTCTTCACCTGAACACTCACCGTTATGATGAGCCTCTTGCTCACATTCACGATACTCGTGGTGTTACTGAGCGTGTTGACTCTAAAGGTGGTGTTGTAATTCCAGTTCGTCTGCACGAAGCGCGTGAAGCTGCTCGTGAACTGATCGAACAGGGTTGTAAAGCAATCGTAATCAGCTTCTTGAGTTCTTACCTGAACGGTACTCACGAGCGTGCAGTTCGCGATGTTGTTGAAGAAGTTAAGAAAGAAATGGGTTCAGATATTCCTGTTTTCGCTTCTGTTGATTACTACCCAGTACGTAAAGAAACTCACCGTACTAACACTACTCTGCTTGAAGCTTACGCTGCTGAGCCTTCTCGTGCGATTCTGTCTCAGTTGAGCGATCGTATGAAAGAGAAAGGTGCTAAGTTTGACGTTCGTGTAATGGCGAGCCACGGCGGTACTATTGGCTGGAAAGCAAAAGAACTTGCACGTTCTTTGGTATCTGGTCCTATCGGTGGTGTAATCGGTGCTAAGTACTTGGCTGAACAGCTGAAAATCGATAACATCGCATGTTCTGATATCGGTGGTACTAGCTTCGATATGGCTCTGATCGTTAAGAGCAAATTCGCAATGCACCAAGATGGCGACATGGCTCGTCTGGTTCTTTCTCTACCATTGGTAGCGATGGACACAATCGGTGCTGGCGCTGGTAGCTTCGTACGTATCGATCCATACAGCAACTCTTTGAAGTTGGGTCCTGATTCCGCTGGTTACCGTGTAGGTACTTGCTGGCCAGAAGGTGGTGTTGACACAGTATCTGTAACTGACTGTCACATCATTTTGGGTTACTTGAACCCAGACAACTTCTTGGGTGGTATTCTTGAGCTAGACGTTCCACGTGCTAAGCAATGTGTTCAAGACCAAATCGCTACTCCACTTGGCCTGTCTCTAGAAGACGCGGCTGCTGGTGTAATCGAACTGCTTGATTTGTCTCTACGTCAACACCTTCGTGCAATGATTTCTGCGAAAGGTTATGCACCAAGCGACTTCGTATGTTTCTCATACGGTGGCGGTGGTCCAGTTCACGCATACGGCTACACTAAAGGCTTGGGCTTTAAAGAAACTATTATCCCTGCATGGGCTGCTGGTTTCTCTGCATTCGGTTGTGCGACTGCAGACTTTGAATATCGTTATGATATGAGTACTGATATCGGTATTACTGAAGAGTCCACTGAAGCAGATAAGCAAGACGCAATTAATACGCTTCAAGCTGCTTGGGATGAGCTGACTGCGAAAGTACTGGAAGAATTCCGTATTAACGGTTTTGCTCCTGATCAAGTAACTTTGACTCCTGGATACCGCATGCAGTACCTGGGTCAGTTGAATGACTTGGAAATGGATTCACCACTGAAATCAGTAAGCAAAGCTGCTGAGTGGGATGAGTTGGTTGGAACTTTCGACGAAACTTATGCTCGTGTATATGCTGATGCTGCTCGTTCTCCAGAGCTTGGCTTTGGTATCACTGGTGCGATTCTACGTGGTTCTGTTGAGACTAAGAAACCTTCTATTCCTCATGAAGCAGAAGGTGATGCAACCCCAGCTGCGAGTGCAGTGATTGGTGAGCGTCCGTTCTACTATAACGGCGAGTGGGTTACAGCAGACCTCTACCATATGGAAAGCTTGGTGCCAGGTAACAGAGTTACTGGTCCAGCAGTTATTGAATCCGATGCGACTACTTATGTAGTTCCAACAGGCTTTGAAACTTGGTTGGATGGACACCGTCTGTTCCACCTGATCGAAGTGTGATGGGATCAAACATCCATAGAGAATTGCAAACGCCTATTGTATAGGCGACAAAGATACAGAGGATAAAATATGACAATTTTAGAAAACCCTTTGGGTAACAAACCAGGGACTTTGCTGAAAAATGGCATGACCCTGAATGATCACCGTAACGCTGTACTTGCACGTACTGAAGAAACTGGTTACTACGATGGTCGTAAAGAACTGACTTTTAAAGATACTGATCCTATTGGTTTCGAGCGTATCTTCTCTAAAGTTCGTGCTGGTGTAGTAAACTCTCGTGAAGTAGCTAAGAAGATTGCTGCATCACCTATCGTTGAGCAGGAAGGTGAGTTGTGTTTCACCCTGTACAACGTAACAGGTGACTGTGTTGTAACTTCTACTGGTATTATCATTCACGTAGGTACCATGGGTGCTGCGATCAAATACATGATCCAGAATGATTGGGAATCTAACCCAGGCATCAACGAAGGTGACATGTTCACTAACAACGATTGCCAAACTGGTAACGTACACCCATGTGATATTGCAACTATCGTTCCTATCTTCCATGACGGCGTTATGGTTGCTTGGGTTGGTGGTGTAACTCACGTAATTGATACTGGTGCTGTTGGACCAGGTTCTATGTCAAACGGTCAGATCCAACGCTTCGGTGATGGTCTTCAGATCACTTGTCGTAAAACTGGTATTAACGACACTCCTCTTCGTGATTACTTGCACGAAAGTCAGCGTAACGTTCGTACTACTAAGTACTGGATTCTCGATGAGAAGACTCGTATCGCTGGTTGTCACATGATTCGTGACATGGTTCTTGAAGTGATCGAAGACGAAGGCGCAGAAGCTTTTGACGAGTTCATGTACGAAGTTGTAGAAGATGGCCGTCGTGGTCTGATCATGCGTATTAAAGCTATGTGTATGCCAGGTACGGTTAAAACTGTTGCGTTTGTTGACGTACCTTACACTCACGAAGACGTTCACGTACCATCTACGTTCGCGAAGATGGATTCTATCATGCACGCTCCTTGTGAAATCACAGTTAAACCTACTGGTGAATGGCGTCTAGACTTCGAAGGCTGTAGCCGTTGGGGTTGGCACACTTATAACACTAACCCAGTTGCATTTACCTCTGGTATTTGGGTAATGATGACTCAAAGTCTGATTCCTACAGAGCGTGTTAACGATGGTTGTCGTTATGCTACTGAATTCCGTCTGCCTAAAGGTACTTGGACTAACCCGGATGACCGTCGTACAGCTCACGCTGATGCATGGCACTTCCTGGTATCTTCTTGGAGCTCTTTGTGGCGCGGTATTAGTCGTACTTACTTCGCCCGTGGTTACCTTGAAGAAGTTAACGCTGGTAACTCTAACCCTTGTAACTGGTTACAAGGTGGTGGTGTAAACCAAGACGGTGAAGTTCACGCTGTAAACAGTTTCGAAACTGCTGCTTGTGGTACTGGTGCTTGTGCTGTTAAAGATGGTCTGAACCACGCTGCTGCGATCTGGAACCCTGAAGGTGATATGGGTGATATCGAGATCTGGGAACTGGCTGAGCCTCTGCTGTACATGGGTCGTCGTATTAAGACTAACACTGGCGGTTACGGTAAGTACCGTGGTGGTCTGGGTTACGAGACACTGCGTATGGTATGGAACTCTGCTGACTGGACTATGTTCTTCATGGGCAACGGCTACATGAACAGTGACTGGGGTCTGATGGGTGGTTACCCAGCAGCGACTGGCTACCGTTTTGAAGCTCACAATACTGGCTTGCAAGAGCGTATTGCTGAAGGCAAATCTCTGCCTCTTGGTCAAGATCGTGATCCACGTGAGTGTGAGTACGAGAAGCACTTGGGACCAGACGCTACTGTTAAGCGTGACAAGCAATGCATCACTACAGAAGATATGTACGCCAATGGCGATCTGTACTTGAACTACCTTCGCGGTGGTCCTGGTTTCGGTGATCCTCTTGATCGTCGTATCGTAGACATCCAAGAAGATCTGAACCAAAACTTCCTGTTGGCAGAATTTGCTGAGAAAGTTTACGGTGCAGTCTTCACTACAGATGATGAAGGTGTTTACACAGTAGACGCAGATAAAACTGCTGCTCGTCAAGCTGAAATGCGTAAAGAGCGTCTTGCTCGCGCTGTTCCAGTTAAAGAGTGGATGGAAACTGAACGTACTAAGATCATTGACAAAGATGCATCTTTGGCAGTTCAGCAAATGTACGCGTCAAGCTTCTACCTGTCGCCTAAATTTACTGCTGAGTTTAAAGAATTCTGGGATCTTCCTGCTGATTGGGAACTTCCTGAAGAAGAACTCGGAACGCCTATGTATGGTGCACGTCACACAATGGAAATTGGTGACCTGCCAGACGTAAGCCCAGTAATTATGACAGAAGAGTAAGGCAATCTAGATTGCCTATGAGTGGGGCAGCTGTTGATTAACAGCTTGCTCCTTCACTTGACAAATTGACAATATAAGAGAGTTTTAATATGTCTTCTACATACACTAAGAAGCAGGTTGCTGACCTGGTAAAAGGTGACTTGGACTTTGAAACAGTTCACCTGATGCTCTCCATGCCTAAAGACGAAGATCGTTATAAGTTTTACATGGAGACAATCAACGAAAATCTTGATTACGACCATCAAGCCATCGGGGCTTTAGGTCCACATCTGAACTATGTAATCCGTTCAGATGATGAAGAAATCGTTGTTATGTGTGACTGTGGTCACGATTTCGGCCAATACCGTAGTAACTGGAAGCTGAATGCTGTGATCTACGTGCGTGATAACGTAGAGAAAATGGAGCAGATTTACCCAGCAATTATGGCTCCTGACACTACTTGGCAGGTATATCGTGAGTACTACTGCCCAAGCTGTGGCATTCAACACTGTGTTGAAGCGCCAACGCCTTGGTACCCAGTAATGCATGATCTGCAGCCAGACTTCGCTACTTTTTACGAGTGGATGGGTCAGCCAGCGCCTGCTAAAATTTAATTTTTAGCAAGTAATGGTACTGTTGAATCCCGGCCTTTGGCCGGGATTCATCTTTTCTAGGGTAGTAAAATTATAAAATAGTAAAATTTCTTTGCTGGACTCTGTTCATTTGAACCCTCGGTTTTCTTCCGTTGGGAAATGACTACAGGTAGTAAATGTTAGAACCTTTGTAGCTAACCCTAAATTACTCTGCAAATAGCTCCGCCCAGAAATATTTATCTGTTATGCCATTGAAAAATTGCCAGTCATCCCAACATAACTGGTTAGATTAGTGGCCCTAAGTTTTAAGTATTGAGGAGAAAATTATGTCCGAAGAGAACCAGAATCAGCAGAATGCTGGACCGCATTTTTCAATGCAAAAAATTTATCTGAAAAAAAATAATTTTGAAGCTCCAAATTCTGCACGCGTTTTTGAGACAGATTGGAAACCAGAAACGACACTGGATTTAGATATTACCCATACCTCCTTAGGTGATAGTCGATTCGAGGTTGTTCTTAGTGTTGAAGTTACTGCGGTAAATCAAGATTTGGCTGCCTTTAAGTTGGCGGTTGATCAGGCGGCTATTTTTATCATTGCCGGCTTCCCTGATGATAAGCTAGATGAAGCTATTCACTCTGCTTGCCCGGCAATTATGTTCCCGTATCTACGAGAGACAGTAGATCACGCATTGCTGAAGGCAGGTTATCCACCACTGATGTTGGCACCAGTTAACTTTGATGCTATGTATAAAGATAAGTATAAAACATCCCACTAAATTGATTTTTTAGTCTATAGCACAAGATATAAGTATTAAAAATGCCAGGCGTTTGCCTGGCATTTTTTTGCCTATTTTTTTGGCAGTCAAAGTTATTCAAAGTAAAACCTCCAGTGCCTTGCTACCAACACAACTTTCCCTAAGCTAAAGTAGCTGATAAAGATGTGGGCCTTACTTAGTGGGAAGAGTTTTCTATGGGCGATAAAAAGGGTGCAGTAGCTGCAGGTCATCGAGTAACAGCAGAAGCGGCAGAAGAAATCCTAAAGGACGGAGGCAATGCTTTTGATGCCATTGTCGCAGCGCATTTTTGTGCTTGTGTTGTAGAGCCTGTGTTGGCTTCCCTTGCGGGTGGCGGCTACATGCTTGGTAAAAAAGTTGGAGCAACTCCAACGTTGTATGATTTTTTTGTCCATACACCACGAAATAAAAATATAGCATCCCGTTCAGATTTTTTTCCTATCCATGCTGACTTTGGTACAACAAAGCAAGAGTTCCATATTGGACTTGGTTCAGCCGCCGTACCGGGCTCCGTTGCTGGTATGTTCAAAATTCATGAAGACCTTTGTTCTCTGCCTATGCAGCGGTTGTTAGAACCGGCTATAAGGGCCGCTAGAGAAGGTGTTAAGTTTAGCCATCTTCAGGCTATGATTTTCAAAATTGTTGGGGCTATATATTCTGCAACGACAGAAGCTAAAGAGACCTACACCTGCGCTACAAATGGTGGAGGGCTGGTGGAAGAGAATGATTTACTGAGGCAGCCAGCATTGGCAGAAACACTAGATGGTCTTGGTCGTGAAGGGCAACAATTATTTTATCAGGGTGAAATAGCGGGAAAAATAGAACAACTTTGTAGGGAGGGTGGCGGGTATTTATCCGTAGAGGATTTAGAAAAATATCAGGTAATGGCTAGACAGCCTACCAAAGTAAATTATAGAAGCAGCCAGTTATTTACTAATTCTCCGCCGGCTTCTGGGGGTATTCTTATTGCTCTTGCTCTAAAACTTATGGAGCAACAAAGTGTATCCAAATTAAGGTATGGCAGTCGTTTGCATTTAGATTTTCTAGCATCCGTTATGGAGGAGACCAATCAATCCCGTCTAGATATGTTGTCTTCTCACAGAGATGGATTGGCGGATCACCTGCTAGAACCAAAATACTTATTGCAATATCAGAAAAAAGTGGCGAATCGTGCTCGATGCATGAGGGGAACAACCCATATCAGTGTGGTAGATGCACAAGGCAATGCTGCGGCTATGACGGTTAGTAATGGTGAAGGTTGTGGTTATATGGTTCCTGGAACGGGGATCATGTTGAATAACATGTTAGGTGAAGAGGATATCAACCCAGAAGGCTTTCATTGTTGGCAAGAAAATCAACGAATGACCTCGATGATGTCACCGAGCTTGTTGCAGTTGGAGTGTGGAACAACGATTGCTTTGGGTTCCGGTGGGTCTAATCGAATCCGCACAGCAATATTGCAGGTAATAAGTAATATGGTGGATTTTAATATGTCGCCAGAACAAGCTATATCAGCTTCCAGAATACATTATGAAAATGGACTTTTAAATATTGAGCCTGGGTTCGCAAAAGAGCAGATAGATTTATTAAGTAGTGATTATAAAAAACAGCAATGCTGGGATGAGCACAACCTATTTTTTGGAGGGGTTCATGTCGTTAGCTATAACGGTCAGTTGTTTAAAGCGGCAGGAGATTATCGAAGAGATGGTATTGGGCTTATCGTATAGTAGATATGAAAACGTTTCTTATTATTGATAATCGCCCCAAAGTGATTGAAGAATACCAAGGGCAATAACTGGTGCAGTTTCTGTACGTAATACTCTAGGGCCTAGAGTTAAAGCCGAAAATTGAGCATCTTCAGCTTGTTTTATTTCTTGTTCTGTTAGTCCACCTTCAGGCCCGATTAGAAGCGCAACACTGTTCACGGAATCATTTTTTAATTCACAGATAGTTTGTTGACTACGGTGATGAAGAACCAATTTCTTTTCAGCTTTAATATCACGGCACCAGCTATCTATAGAGGTAGGGGAGTTTATCGGTGGGATCTGAGTCCGGTAGCTTTGTTCGCAGGCGCTGATGCTAATTTGTTGCCAATGACGTAGTTTTTTTTCAACACGCTCCCCTTTGAGTTTTACCTCTGTTCTTTCAGTGTAAAGGGGGGTTATTTCGGTGACACCCGCTTCAGTAGCTTTTTGAATGACCCAATCCATTCTGTCACCGCGAGATAGGCCGATGCCAAGGTGGATATTTAAGGGTGATTCCCGGTTAATATCTTCAAAACTGGAAACCATTGCTGTGGTTTTTTTCGGTTTACAATGTGCCAGAGTTGCCTGAAATTCACCCCCTTCACCATTAAATAAGGTTATCCCATCACCTGGTTTTAGTCGTAAAACAGTCACCAGGTGGCGGGAAGCTATCTCATCCAGAGTCGTCTCTTCGCCTATGCGTAGAGATTGATGAGTGAAAACTCGAATGGTGCGCATCAGGCTTTGCTAATACTCCAGTTATCTACCAAGATTCAAATTACGACATAGTGCTGCATTGGCTTCTACCTGATTCATTGTATAGAAATGTAATCCAGGAGCGCCATTTTCAAGTAATTTTTCACAGAGGTTGGTGACGACTTCTAAGCCAAATGCCCTGATGCTTTCAACATCATTGCCGTATTGTTGGAGGCGTTGGCGTATCCAGCGAGGAATATCTGCGCCGCAGCTATCAGAGAAGCGGACGAGATTTTGGTAGTTAGTGATAGGCATGATGCCGGGAATAATGGGTTTATCAATGCCCGCTTTATTGCATTGATCTATAAAGTAAAAATAGCTGTCGGCATTATAAAAGTACTGAGTAATCGCACGGCTGGCTCCGGCCTTAAATTTTTCCCCAAGCCAATAAATATCTTTTTCATAGCTTTCGGCTTCCGGGTGAATTTCGGGATAAGAAGCGACTAATAGCTCAAACGTATCGCCAAAGTGTTCTTTGATAAATGCAACAAGCTCATTGGCATAGACAAGCTGTGCCGCTCCACCCATACCGGAAGGCAAGTCGCCACGGAGAGTGACTAAACGCTTAATGCCATTGTCCTGGTAGCTTTGTAATAGTTCTAAAACAGCCTCTTTGCTGTCACCACCAATAGATAGGTGAGGAGTTGCACTGGAACCTGCATTTTGTATATCAAAGACGATATCACGAGTAAATTCCCGTGTTGAGCCTCCTGCACCGTAGGTTACTGAGAAAAACTCTGGTTGAAACTTAGCCAGTTGGCGGTGGGTTTCATGTAATTTTTCCCGTCCTTCTGGTGTTTTGGGTGGGAAAAATTCAAAACTTATCTGTTTATTGTTCATTGCTTATCTAATTTTAGTTGATTAGTAACGGTAGCTTTCAGCTTTATATGGGCCTTCTACTGGCACATTAATATAGTCAGCTTGCTCTGGCTTAAGTTGGGTTATCACACCATTAAAACCATTCACCATATGTGCAGCGACTTCTTCATCTAGCTTTTTCGGTAATACTTCTACCCGAAGCTGTTTTACCTTGGTCGCTTCATCTTGTGCTGCAAATTTTTGCTTAAATAGGTGAATTTGCGCTAATACCTGGTTGGCAAAAGAGCCATCCATCACTCGGCTAGGATGGCCTGTGGCATTACCCAGATTAACCAAGCGACCTTCTGATAATAAGAGTAAATGGTCGTTGTTATTGCGATCTCGGAATACCTTGTGTACCTGTGGCTTAACCTCTTCCCATTCCCAGTTTTTACGCATAAAAGCGGTATCAATTTCGTTGTCAAAGTGACCAATATTGCTGACGACACAGCCTGATTTTAAGGCGGCTAAAATGTCAGAATCACAAACATTATAGTTACCCGTACAGGTGACAACCAAGTCTGTATTTTTTAGTAAGTGAGCATTTACTCCTGCTGAAGGGTCTCCATTATTATAGGGTGAGACAACTTCAAAACCATCCATACAGGCTTGCATAGCACAGATAGGGTCGATTTCTGTGACTCGAACAATCATACCTTCCTGGTTTAAAGATTGTGCTGAGCCTTTGCCTACATCACCATAGCCAATGACCAATGCTTTTTTACCAGCGAGCAGGTGGTCAGTCGCGCGTTTGATGGCATCGTTAAGGCTGTGACGACAACCGTATTTGTTATCATTTTTAGACTTAGTAACAGAGTCATTGACGTTAATTGCCGGTACTTTTAACTCGCCTTTTTCCAGCATTTCGTAGAGACGGTGCACGCCAGTGGTGGTTTCTTCTGTAATGCCGTGAATATTATCCAAAACCTGTGGATATTTTTCGTGAAGCAGTGCAGTTAAATCACCGCCATCATCGAGGACCATATTGGCATCCCAGGGTTGGCCATCTTTCAGCACTTGTTGCTCGAGGCACCAATCATATTCTTCTTCCGTTTCACCTTTCCAGGCGAACACTGGAGTGCCATTTTCAGCAATAGCCGCAGCGGCATGATCCTGTGTAGAAAAGATATTACAGGATGTCCAGCGAACTTCAGCTCCTAATGCTTCTAATGTTTGTATCAGAACGGCTGTTTGAATGGTCATGTGGATACAACCGAGAATTCTGGTTCCTGCCAAGGGTTGTTCTGCTTGGTATTTCTCGCGAAGTGCCATCAGTGCAGGCATTTCGGTTTCTGCAATAGCAATTTCTTTGCGGCCCCACTCGGCAAGGCTGATATCGGCAACTTTATAGTCATTGTTCGTTGTCATTTTAATTCCTTAATAATCGTTAGGTTGGGAGTATTTGGTCGGCTCACAGGGCAGCTTTGAGTACGTCAGCCTTGTCAGTTTTTTCCCAGGTAAAATTGTCCTCTTCACGGCCAAAGTGCCCGTAGGCAGCAGTGGGTCGGTATATGGGGCGTTTAAGATTAAGCATTTCGATCAACCCTTGTGGGCGGAGGTCGAAATGTTCGCGAACTAGGGCAACGATTTCATCATCGCTTAATTTTCCCGTGCCATAGGTATTCACGCTAATAGAAGTAGGCTCTGCTACACCAATGGCATAGGAAACCTGAATCTCACAGCGATCAGCAAGCCCAGCGGCAACAATATTTTTAGCAACATAGCGTCCTGCATAAGCGGCAGAACGGTCTACTTTCGAAGGATCTTTACCGGAAAAAGCTCCACCACCGTGGCGCGCCATTCCACCGTAGGTGTCGACAATAATTTTTCTGCCGGTTAATCCACAATCACCCATGGGGCCACCGATAATAAATTGGCCTGTCGGATTAATATGATATTTAGTATCTGCATGTAACCATTCTTGTGGTAAAACGGGTTTGATCACTTCTTCAAGTACGGCCTCTTGCAAATCACCGAGTGATATTTCTGGTGCATGCTGTGTTGAGAGAACAACAGCATCGACGGCAACAGGCTTTCCATCAGCATAGCGAAGGGTTACTTGGCTTTTTGCATCAGGGCGCAACCAGGGCAAAACACCGCGCTTGCGAAGTTGTGCCTGGCGTTCTACAAGGCGATGTGAATAGTAAATAGGTGCTGGCATCAGCACATCAGTTTCATTGGTGGCATAGCCAAACATCAGCCCTTGGTCACCGGCGCCAAGCTCTTTTTCTTCGGCTTC